>CAZREC010000041.1:0-22174 GCA_964599025.1 uncultured Muribaculaceae bacterium
CAGAGCGGACTTGCTGTTGAACTTCATATAGCCAATCTTGCAAGAGATTCTCAGATACTTGAGGATGCCAGACAATATGCCCAAAAGGTACTTGAAGAGGACCCGCTTATTGAAGGGGAAAAGAACAGATTGCTGAGAGAGGGTCTTAATGCGCTTAAAAAAGAGGTAAAGGACTATTCACAAATAAGTTAAAAAAATAAATATGAAATATATAGGAGCACATATCAGCGCATCGGGAGGAGTGGAAAACGCCCCGGTGAACGCAAATAACATTGGCGCAACTGCTTTTGCACTTTTTACAAAGAACCAAAGACAATGGGTAGCTGCGCCGCTTACAAAGAAAAGCATTGAACTATTCAAGGAACGCTGTAATCTTTATGGTTATACACCTATGCAGGTTTTACCCCACGATGGTTATCTCATAAATCTCGGACATCCCGAGAGTGATGGACTTGAAAAATCAAGAGCTGCCTTCCTCGATGAAATGGAACGCTGTGAACAACTTGGCCTTGACAGATTAAACTTTCATCCCGGGAGCCATCTTAACAGGATCCCGATTGATGAGTGTCTTAAAACAATTGCGGAATCGATTAACATTGCACTTGATAAAACCCATGGAGTAACAGCCGTCATAGAGAACACTGCAGGTCAGGGAAGCAACCTGGGACATACATTTGAACAGATTGCACAAATAATACATTATGTTGAGGACAAAAGCAGAGTTGGAGTCTGTATAGATACATGCCACTCGTTTGCAGCCGGCTACGACCTTTCAAATGCAGAAGGGTTCAAAACCTCATTTGAACATTTCGATAAAGTTATTGGATTCAGGTACCTTAAAGGGATGCATCTGAATGATGCAAAAAAGGGGCTTAACTCAAGAGTTGATCGTCATGATTCTATAGGAACAGGTTTACTGGGTGCAGAGACCTTTAAAATACTTATGAAAGATCCTCGTTTTGACAACATCCCGCTTATTCTGGAAACTCCCAACGAGGAGATATGGAAAGATGAAATTGAACAATTAAGGCTCTGGGAAAGATGATAATACAATTAACAATAATACTGATAGCAAATATACTTTACCAATCCCAACAGATGAAACAACTGACACCAGAAGAGAAAAGAGTAATTGTCGACAAAGGGACAGAGGCGCCCTTCTCAGGTAAATATTACAAAAACACAGCCAGGGGAACCTATTTATGTCGCAGATGCGGCAACCCTCTTTATGTGTCATCGGACAAGTTTGATGCAGGTTGCGGTTGGCCCAGTTTTGACGATGAGATCCCTGGTGCAGTAACCCGGATAAGAGATGCCGACGGTTCAAGGACAGAAATCGTATGTTCGAAATGCAACGGACACCTTGGTCATGTTTTTATTGGAGAGGGTTTTACAAAAAAGAACACAAGACATTGCGTGAACTCTGTCTCTCTTGAATTTGTTCCTGAGAAACAGGAGGTGGCAATATTTGCCGGTGGTTGTTTCTGGGGAGTTGAACATCTCCTCCAGCAGCAAAAGGGAGTTATCTCTGTTGTTAGTGGCTATATTGGAGGCAAGCTTGAAAATCCATCATACCAGGATGTTTGTGAAGGCAACAGTGGTTATGCAGAGGCTGTGGAGGTGAAATATGATACAAGTCTCATCGATTATGAAACACTCACCAAACTGTTTTTTGAGATACACGACCCTACTCAGACAGATAGACAAGGACCTGATATTGGTGAGCAGTACAGATCTGAGATTTTTTATATAAATGAAAAGCAGAAAGAGATTTCTCTAAAACTGATAAACTTATTGATGTCTAAAGGATATGACGTTGCTACAAAAATCACGAAAGCAACAAAGTTCTGGCCCGCAGAAGCATATCACCAGGACTATTACAAAAAGAAAGGAGGACAACCCTATTGTCACCGTTATACAAAACGGTTTTAAACCAACCGGTTACTTGAACAATTGGTCAATTGTCTTCATGGTAAGGAACATTTTTCCGCTATCGGGGAGTTTGATAAAACCAAATTTAAAATAAAACAGTTCTGCTTCATTGTCCAGTGGATCGACTATAACTGCAAAAGAACCAATTTGTTTTGATAACTCATGACATCTTTTTAATGCATCAACCAGCAAGATTGTACCTATTCCCCGACCCTGACAAGTCTTATCAACAGCCAACCTCCCAATTAAAGTCAATGGGATGTTTATATAGGATTTTGGCAATTTCTCTCTAATAGTTAACGGAATACTTTCCAGAGAGATACTGCTGTTTGACAGAGTATAGTAACCTGTGATTCTTCTTATTGGACTATCTGTTATAACAAAACATGCAGATAATTTTCTTTTTACATCCTGTGTTGCCTGTTTCATCAAGTAGTTATCAAGAAGCTCCTTTCCACAAGAGAAATCCTCTTTGATGTGAGAAGAATTTAAACTTTCGGTTATATACATTATCTCCTTGATAACTTGTTATAATCAGATACAGCAGATATTAATGTCTCATTCGGAGATGTCTCTTTCATGAGAGCATTAAAAAATATTTCGCTGTCTCTTTCTGATGCAAGAATTAACTCTCTATCTCTAATAATCTCCCTGGCCCTATCCTGTGCGGACATAATGATGAAATCGGACAGATTTCTATATCCGCCAATAGCAGCGGCACGCTCAAACAAGAGTTTTTGTTCTTCAAGCAGGCGCGTGTCAAATCTTGCTTTTTTGATATTATAATCTTTTGCTCCCATTAAAATTGCTGTTTTCTTATACAAATGTACGTTTAATTTACGTACATACAAAATACAAAGCAGAAATTATGTTTAAATAATACTGGAAAATCTTTACTTTTGCATGCATTATGAAGGACCTCACTCAGGGAAACGAAGGGAAACAGATTCTCTATTTCGCCATTCCGATGCTTATCGGTAATATTTTCCAACAATTGTATAATGTTGTAGACAGCATAGTGGTTGGAAAATATATCGGCTCTGTTGCACTTGCAGCAGTAGGAGCCAGTTTTCCCATACTTTTCACACTCGCTGCCCTTATTGGCGGAATGGTCATGGGAAGTTCCATACTGGTTTCTCAATATTTTGGTGCTAAGAACTACCATCAGGTTAAAATAACTTCAGATACGCTGCAGATATTCCTGCTTATAAGTTCAACAGTCCTTACTTTGATTTTTTTTATTTTCAGCAGGCCCATATTCAGAATGTTATCCATTCCGGAAGAGGTACTACCCGATGCCGTACGCTATTTTGATATAGTGATACTTACCACTACAATCCCATCCTTTGCAATGTTCGGTATCTCTTCTGTCCTGAGAGGAATTGGAAATTCCAAAACGCCAATTTACTTTATTGTTGCCTCAATTTTACTCAACATAATACTGGATCTGCTATTTGTGCTCGTTTTCCACTGGGGAGTGGATGGTGTGGCATGGGCAACCGGTATATCATCTATACTTGCATGGGTGGCCCTATGGTATTATCTTAATATAAGAGAGACAACAATGATCAGGTTTAACCTGAACTACAAAAAATGGGAATTCAACTGGGAAAACTTCAGGTTGTCAATAAGAATCGGACTACCTTCTGGAATACAACAGACACTGGTAGGACTTGGCTCAATGGCCCTTCTTGGAATTGTCTCGCCCTATGGAACAGCTGTACTTGCGGCCTACAGTGCGGCCGGAAGGGTAGATATGTTTGTCTCAATGCCATCCATGATGCTTGCTGCCGCGCTATCTACATTTGTAGGTCAGAATCTGGGTGCAGGTAAGTTTGACAGAATAAAGAAAGGGTTAAATGCCTCACTTATATACTCTTCTGTCTTATGCATTGCATTATCTCTTATCGTAGTGTTATTTGGGAAAGAGATAATGGGACTTTTTGTTGAGAAAAGTTCCCCTCACTACACAGAGATAATAAACATCGGCAGGGAGTATCTTGTAATTGTCACTTCATTCTATATAGTGTTCACAACAATGTTCATTGTGAACGGCGTCATGAGAGGAGCAGGTGCGACATTGATTCCTATGCTCATCACAACGTTATCGCTGTGGGTAATAAGGATACCATTGGCTGTGTTCCTTTCAGACAAATTCGGAGAATCAGGAATATGGTGGTCTATACCTATAGGGTGGTCCGCAGGATTCCTCGGGTCGCTGATTTATTATAAATCGGGACTATGGAAAAAGCACAGGGTCAAACCGGTTATGATACCGGTAGAGATTCCTAATTGACTACCATGTAGATTTTAACCCTACGGTCCTGTTATATACCGGTTTTTCAGGTGTAGAATCAATATCTTTAACAAAGTATCCGACCCTTTCAAACTGAACGGCAATACCGGAATTATCATCCTCTAAAGATGGTTCAGTATAACCCTTAACGACTTCCAGTGAATGTGGGTCAAGGTAGTTTTTATAGTCCGATCCCTCTGGTATTGAATCCATCTCCGCCTCGGTAAACAGACGGTCAAAAAGACGAACCTCAACCTCCTTGGCATGTTCAACAGACACCCAGTGGATAGTTCCCTTGACAGAGCGCCATATACCATCACCCGGACGACTTGTAGGGTCGTATGTACATCTTAACTCTACAACTTCTCCGGCTTCGTTCTTTATAACCTCTTCACATTTTATTATATAAGAGAATTTGAGCCGCACCTCTCCTCCGGGTTGGAGTCTGAAGTACTTCTTAGGTGGATTCTCCATAAAGTCATTCTGTTCTATATACAACTCTCTTGTAAACGGAACCTGACGGACTCCCGCCTGAGGGTCCTCCGGATTAATTGTTGGGGTAAAGTATTCTGTCTGACCTTCGGGATAATTTGTAATTACAAGCTTGACAGGATTAAGGACAGCCATGTATCTGTTTGCCCTTTTGTTAAGATCCTCACGGACACACCACTCAAGCAGTGAAAGATCTATAATGTTATCTCTTTTGGCAACTCCCACTTTGTCTGCAAAAAGCCTGATGCTTTCAGGTGTATATCCTCTTCTTCTGAGACCGCAGATAGTTGGCATACGAGGATCGTCCCAACCGGATACATAATTGTTTTTCACAAGCTCAAGAAGTTTTCTTTTACTCATGATTGTGTATGTGAGATTTAAACGGGCGAACTCATACTGATGAGATGGGAAAATTCCAAGTTTCTCTATAAACCAGTCATATAACGGACGATGGACATCAAATTCCAGAGTGCATATAGAGTGTGTTATATTTTCCAGAGAGTCACTCTGACCATGGGCATAGTCGTACATTGGATAGATACACCATTTGTCGCCTGTCCTGTGGTGATGGGCATGAATTATCCTGTAAAGTATCGGGTCACGCATCAGCATGTTTGAATGGGCCATATCAAGCTTTGCACGAAGAACCTTTTCTCCATCGTTGTATACCCCGGCACGCATATCTGCAAAAATCCTAAGGTTCTCCTCCACCCCTCTGTCTCTGTAAGGACTCTCCTTTCCCGGTTGATTAACGGTACCTCTGTTCAGACGTATCTCCTCTTGTGATTGATCATCTACATAAGCCAGCCCTTTTCTTATAAGTTCCTGTGCCCATTTATAAAGCTGTTCAAAATAATCTGATGCATACAGCTCTTTTTCCCATTGGAAGCCAAGCCAGTTTACATCTCCTTTTATTGAGTCTACATATTCTACATCTTCTTTTGTAGGATTAGTATCGTCAAAACGAAGGTTAGTCTTGCCACCGTATTTTTTTGCCAGACCAAAATTAAGACAGATGCTCTTTGCATGTCCTATATGCAGGTATCCGTTAGGCTCCGGGGGAAAACGAGTTAAGATTGTCTTATACTTTCCACTGGCTAAATCTGCTTCTATAATCTCTTCAAGGAAATTCAGCGAACGCTCCTCAACAGCGTCTTTCTTAAGTTCTTCCATACTATTCATTTAATAACCTGCAAATATAAGATTTCTTTGCTTAACTTTGCTTCCTAAATATTCACAATAATGATTTTATCAATGACCGGCTATGGCAAAGCCGAATCTCCTTACGGACAGAACAAACTAATTGTGGAGGTACGTTCTGTAAATGGAAAGAACTCCGATATAAGCCTCAAGACACAACTGATTCCAAGAGAGAGAGAGGTTGAGGTGAGGCAGTTGATCAGCCAGAAACTTCAGCGTGGCAATATAGACTTGTTTGCAAATGTGGAATATGCTCAGGAGGGTACTACAAAGTCTATTAACAAACAGGTCTTTCTTTCATATTACAACCAGATTAAGGCAATAAACCAAGAACTTGATCAAAAGCTGGATTATTCTGGTCTTATCAATTGCATTGTCAAACTTCCGGATGTTATAGAAACACAAAAGAGAGATGCAGAAGAGGACAACTGGGAGCAGCTTAAAGCGTGTATATCAGAAGCTTTATCTTCAATTACAGAATTCAGGGCAATCGAAGGTAAAAAGCTTGAAGAGGAGATTAGGGGACGGGTTGGCTACATAATGGATCATCTTGGAGAGGTGGAAAAGTACGAACAGGAAAGGAGTGAAACCATAAAGACTCGTCTTACCTGCAGACTTGAAGAGTTATCACAATCGCTGGACAGAAACAGGCTGGAACAGGAGATTATATACTATCTGGAAAAGCTCGACGTTACAGAGGAGAAGGTAAGGCTGACACAACACTGCAAATATTTTATTGAGACTTTGGAAGGCGAGGAGTATCCGGGGAAAAAACTCGGTTTCATAGCACAGGAAATGGGTCGTGAAATTAACACTCTAGGCTCAAAAGCCAATAATGCAGAGATGCAGAAATGGGTGGTGAGGATGAAAGATGAACTGGAAAAAATAAAGGAACAGACTCTTAATATCCTCTGAAATAATTTCCCAAAAAAATATTTTGCGTTATATTCTTCTGGAATATAGCGCTTTATTTTTTATTTAAAAATTTGTTTGCAACTTTTATCTGATTGGCTTCGTCTATATTGCAGAAAACAAAAAACAATTTTTCAAACGCCAAAATCATAAAATCATGAAACCGATTTATCTGTTCCTTTTATCAGTATCAATTTTTGCCACTTCAGTTATTGAGGCAAAACCAGCTCAACCAGCAGCCATTGAAAATCCGTCCTATAGTGCATTGAACTTAGTAAAAATGGCTTACAGCAATGTATCCCGCAACTATCCAAAAGAGACCAACCTGATGAACGCTTTTTACAGGGAATCTATAAGCAAGGAAAACAGTTGTATTCTTTTAAATGAAGCTATTCTGGATGTAAACAAAGCTTCATATCTTACAGGTGCCACAGACAAGGTTTTAATAAAGAAAGCAAGGGGTAATGAACCTCTCCTTAGCGGACTTGATAAAATCATGGTAAAATTCCAGGGTGGTCCAAATTCAGCCCTTCTGATTGATGTAGTCAAAAACCCTTTCCTGGGTGCAGAATTACATGAGTTAAATGACAAGTATGAGTTCAGGTATGGAGTACCTGCAACAATTGATGACGTAACTTACATAGTTGTTGAATTCGACGAAAGATATTCTGAAGAAGAGGTTCTTTACAGAGGAAAACTATACATAGAGCCAAAGTCTCTGGCAATAGCCCGCATAGAGTTTTCCAGAAATGTCGAAGAGAGAGGTGATGCCTATATGAACTTTGTGAAGCAAAAACCAGCATCAATGGCAATGGAGGTCAAACATGCATATTATGTAGTGAATTACAAGGAGCATAATAACAAATGGTATTTCGACTACTCCTCATCGGATGTTATGTTTCAGGTAAAATGGAACAAAAACTCACTGAACAGTAATTACACACTTAAGTCTCAGCTTGCAGTTACTAACATAACAAATAAGGATGTGAAACTAGACAAGAGACACCTGCTTAAACCATCGGATATAGTTGCAGATAAGGTAAAAGAGTATAACGACACAACTGACTGGGATATCTATAATCTGATTATGTTGCTCGCAGCAAAATAATAATTTAGTAATTGGGGATTAGTGTTTCAAAAAGAGATGGGGCGTCTGAATTAAGACGTCCCATCTTTTTTGAATGTCATTCAAGTCACTTATCAAGTAGTGTCTTGCGCCAGAAACGGATATCCTCGTTTGTAGAATGTGTCCCCTGATATCCTCTGTAACCATGCATACCACCAGGATATAACATCAGTTCAAAGTGTTTGTTGACCTTCTGCAGGGCGTCAGACAATTGCATAGTGTTTTGCATATGCACATTATCGTCGCCGGTACCATGAGTTAAATACAAAAGGGAACCTTGTTCACTCTTATACTTGTCCACCTTATTCAAAACCGCTGAATTTTTGTACCCTTCCGGATTATTGTCAGGATGATCCATATATCGTTCTGTATAATGTGAATCGTAAAGTGTCCAGTCGTATACGCCACCTCCGGCAATACCATAGTTGAAATAGTCAGAACCCTCAGTCAAGGCAAGCACTGCCATTGTCCCTCCATAGCTGAATCCGGTAATACCTATTTTTTTATCATTAATAAAAGGAAGCGCTCTCAGGTATTTTACCCACAGGATGTAATCCTGCATCTCATATTTACCAAGGTTTCTATGGACAAAATTCATCCCCTCCTTGCCACAGTGTCCGGAAGCCCTGTTGTCCAGGCTTATCTGAATTACACCTTCATCTGCCCACATCTGGGTAGATTTTCCCGGGGTTCGCCATATATCCATTACCATGGATGAGTTAGGCCCCCCGTAAATACTTATTATAACAGGGTATTTCTTTGACCTGTCCATATTTTTGGGCCAGGTGACCGATGCCGGCAACCTATAACCATCGGGGGTAGTTATGAATATAATCTCAGATTTGGGAAGATTAGAAAAATCAGGCTCATTTTTTTTGCTCTCTTCTATTATTTTAATCTCTCCGGGTTTAACTACTCCCCCTTTGACCGATGACATAAGTGCCAGTTTGCCGGGAGTTGATATATTTGACAATACTGCAAGGAAGTGTTTATTGTCGGGTGAAGCCATCACTCCGGAGTAATTAAACTCCCCTGATGACAATTTTTTTATCTCCTTTAAATATTTTTCGTTCCATTTTACTGAGAACAGATCGTTTCTGGTAGAGACGTCACATCTGGAGGTATAAAAAATAGTATTTGCTTTTTCTTCCAGCTTTATAATTTTTGTCCCCCAGTTCTTGCCTTCTGTCAGCTTGACAAGTTTTTTTCCATCATATGTCTGATAATAGATCTGTTCCCACAAATCAAAATCTCTTATGAAATAGAAACCATCATTTCCAAACTGAATATCTTCTATCCAGTCAATCCAGGTTTTCTGATACTCTTTATATATTTCACGTTTCGAACCATTTGAGGAATTAACCGAATAGAGTACCAGGTTGCTTTGTTCTCTGTCCATCCATTGAACAAGCAGAGATCCGTCATTTGCGAGCCAGTAAGGTGTGCCGAAATACTGATCTTTTTCCTGATTAAAATCTGACCAGATAATTTCACCACCCTCAACAGGAACAAAACCTATTTTAACTTCAGGATTAGGGTCACCTGCCTTTGGATAGCGGGTCTCTGTTATTGATCCATGCTTGCCCGCAGAATTGTAAATCGGGAACATCGGCACATTCGAGTCGTCGAATCTGTAGAAAGCCAGCTTTTTACTATCCGGGGACCACCAGAATGCACGGTAATTGGATGATCTTCCGAAAATCTCTTCGTAGTATACCCATGATGCCTTTCCGTTTAATATAAGATCTGATCCGTCAAAAGTATATCTTGTCTCCTTTCCGCTTTTTATATCAAGTGAATAGAGGTCGTTGTTTCGTGTAAAAGCAACTTTTGTCGAATCGGGAGATAATGTTGCATTCTTATCTTCGGGTTTCAATGAGAGTTTAAGAGGTCTGGAAACCGGATTTGCATCTTTCACCTCTGTCATTACTCCTGTTTTAATATTATATTCCACCAAAATCCTTTTCATTCCTTCTGATTTTGAAAGAATAGCTGTCTGATTGTCTTTCCATGAAAGAGGTTGTGACGGTGGAACTACCGTCTGGGCAAAAACAGTTGCTGTAAAAAACATACTGTACAGAAATAGTCGGGTATGTTTTGTGATTTTTAATATTCCCATATTATCAATTTATCTATTTAAAAAACTTATTGTCAAAATTAACAAAATAAACTCTGTCAATTGCACGAGTCATTGCTGTATATAGCCATTTAAGGTCATCCAGCGAAATCTGGTCACTCCAGAACGGGTTGTCTATAAACACCCTGCTCCATTGCCCCCCCTGTGATTTATGGCAGGTGATTGCCGATGCAAACTTGATTTGCAGGGCATTGAAATATTTGTCCTCCCTTACAGCTGCAACTCTTTTTCTTTTTGTTTTTATATCTGAATACTCTTCCAGAATTTCAGTAAAAAGTCTCTTTTGTTGCTCCGTTCCAAGGGATGCAGTCTCGCTGTCGAGAGTATCCAGAATTACTTTTGCTTTTATCTCAACATCGTTGTAATCGCCAAAACGCAGTATTGCCTCGGCAAAGTTCAATCCATACCGCTCTTCATATCCTGAAATCTTTACTAACTCCGCTACATCGCCATTGGCTATAAAATCAATCTCTTCTATATCGTCAAGGAACTGATAGCAGTTTTTAACAACCATCAGTTTATCTCCCCTGTTAAGTCTCTCTTCTCTGAACAGCAGTTTTGCCCTAATACCCTGATTATATCTGTTGGCACGTTTGTTAGAGCGGCACAGTACAAGTGTCTCATCCATACCTGCCTTGTCATACGAGTTACGAAGCTCTTCCAGCAGATCGCCCCCTCCTATCCTGAAGACATCGTCGTACCCCTTTATTTCAAATTTCGGATACTCTACTGTGCCGCTCTCTATCATCTCTCGCAGTATAGTTGCATTATGCAGTATTCCCGATGATTTAGCCTGTCTCACCACTGTTTTCAGATGAGCAAATCTCACATCGCCGTATTGTCTGAGAAAATCCTTATCAAGTGCATCTGATATTGTCCTTCCTATTGGAGGGAGCTGGGCAGAATCACCCATAAGTATAAGCTTGTTGTTGTCATTGGAGCGAATAAATTCTACAAGGTCGTCAAGGAGCCGTCCTGAACCAAATGATGAAAGCTCGGCACTACCGTTTGAAAGGAGCGATGACTCGTCAACTATATAAATAGTATCCTTGCTCTTATTGACGTTAAGTGTAAACAAGCCGACTCCGTCGCTCATCGATTTTTGTCTGTAGATTTGTTTGTGTATCGTATAAGCCCTTGTTCCCGAATAGTTTGAAAGAACCTTTGCAGCCCTTCCCGTAGGTGCCATAAGTATGATGTTCTGCCCATAATCCTTCAGTGTAGCTACCAGAGCAGCTATTGCAGAGGTTTTACCTGTTCCTGCGTAGCCGTTTATCAGCATGATTTCCTTATTCTCCTTGCTGACTACAAATTGTGCCAGCGATTTAAAGAGGTTCTCCTGACATGTGGTAGGGCTGAAACCCAGCCGTGAAACCATTTTTTCGAAAAGAAAGGACTCAACACCCATTATAGATTAATTCTACCTCCATCTGTAGATTACGAACATTAACATCAATGGAAAAATCTCCAGACGTCCCAGCAACATTTCAATTGAAAGTATAAACTTACCCAAAGTTGGAATGCCGGCATAATTTCCCATTGATCCAACCGCACCAAAACCAGGGCCTACATTACCGATATTAGCTATCGACCCAGTGAATGCGTCAATAATATCTACACCCATAAGGGTAAGCAGAAGAGCAACAATGAAAATAATTAAAAGGTAGAGTGTTATAAAGATACTTACCGACGAAACCACCTCCCTGTCAATCGATTGATTACCAATTTTAACAGATACTACAGCATTTGGATGCAACTGTTTTATTATAAGTGATTTTACAGAGTTAAAGAAAATCCACACCCTGTCAACTTTCAGACCTCCCGATGTTGACCCCGAACACGCACATTGTATTGTAAAAAAGACAATTACCAAAATTGAAAAACCCGGCCACACAGAAGAGTCCGCCGATGCAAAACCTGTTGTGGTCCCGCAGGATATTACCTGGAAAAAACCATTTCGAAATGCCATGTCCCATTCCTCTACGGTTCCTGTAAACTTAATGTTCAGACTTACAGCAAGTCCTCCTGCCAGAATTGATAATACATAGTATCTTATTATGGGAGACCTGAACAGGTTCATCGATTTTCCGGAAGCTGCGCTGTAAAGTAACCCAAAATGCATACCTGACAACAACATGAACACCATTATTATAATTTCAACCCAGACTGAGTCAAATGCATGTATAGATAAGTTTCTTGTACTGAACCCTCCTGTTGCTATTGTTGCAAATGAATGGTTTATAGCATCAAAGAGACTCATGCCTGCCATCATTAAAAAAACTGTCTCAAGCAGTGTAAGTCCCACATAAACTACAGTAATGATCCTTATTGTATGATGGGCCTTATACCTGAAATTTTGTTTTGACAGGTCGGAAATTTCCATTTTACTTAACTTCATGCGGAAAGAACTCACTGTTGGAAGGATTAGAAGCATAAACAGCACAACACCTATACCACCCAGCCAGTGTGTTGATGATCTCCAGAAAAGTAGCCCTTTAGGCAATTTTTCAACGTCGGTAAGTATCGTAGCTCCTGTTGTAGTATAACCCGACACACTCTCATACCAGGAATTTATTATGGAGAATTCTCCACCGTAAAGCACATATGGCAGCATTCCGAAAAAGCATGATAGTATCCATGAAAAAACAACTATCGAAAAACCTTCCGTTATGTTTATATCAGATAAATTTCTGACAAATATAAGAGGAAAGCCGCCTGCAATAAAAGTAATTACAGCACTAAGTATCAATGGGGAAAATGATGAATCAAAGCCATATAACATAGATACAAATGCCGATATAAACATAAAGAGGGCATTTAAAAGGAGTGCTATTCCAATATATCTTGTAACTACGCTTACATTCATTCAGTCTGTCTCGATTTCTTCAGTTTTTTGTTTTCTTCAATAATACCTTTTACTTCGCCGTTCATCTCCTGTATCTCGTCATCATTATCGAAAGAGACAACATAGCTTTTATTGTATTCTTTATAATTCTTTATTGCTCTTGATATTAAAAGAACAGGTGAAACAAAGTACAGATTTATAAAATAGTTGAACAGTAAAACCAGTATGAGGCCCGCTCCTACTGCTATTATGCCGGGCATGATACTTCTGTAGTACCCCTCCTGCAGTTCCCGTGTGTTGTTTGCCAGGGCCTGTTGTGTCAGCAAACCTAGTTTCTTCTTGTATAATCTCAGGTTTTCGTAAACCGGTTTCAGTTCGCTGGTATACCAGGTGTTCCTGCTCGCCATATCCTGCAGCATTATCACGGGAGCCTGACTTATAACATCTACGTAATGTGAATATGCCAGTGTCAGGGAATCAGCAATTGCCACCTCTGCCTGAGAAGAAAAATTCTTTTTAATGCTTTCTATGTATTTGTCAAAGCGTTCGTCATATACAATTTCTGCAGATTTTACAGAGGGATCCTGTATTACCCTGCTCAGAAGAATGAAGTTGTATTCGTCTGTTATCTCTAGCAGCATTCTGGAAGTATTAATGCTGTTAATGTTGTCCCTTATCAGATTAGTCACCGAGTTGCGCATTCTGTTGAATTCAAAGACAGAGATTACGCTTGACAGGAATAGTATGGCTGCTATTACAACAAAACCCAGTGAAATTTTTCTCCGTATTCCCATAGTTTTAGTTTATTATGCAAATATACTTATTAGTGTTTACATCGTCAAATCCGTTTTGAAGATCAGAATAGCTTTGGATGAGGTGCAATAGACTGCAAGGGTTGCAACCGCATTTACCCAGTACTTGTTTTTTGACGCTACGTTTGCTAAGTGGGTGCCCGAATCTTCTTTGCAAGCATCTCAAATTTCTCGCAAAAAAATTGATCTGCCAGTTGTTTTTACATCTATCTCATAATGAACGTTATACTGAAATATTTTGTGAGGTATTTGTTGTAATTTTTGTCGACTTATTCCGATTTCGGCAGAACTTAATTGTATTAACACTTTGATAACCCCTCTAATACATTGACAATTTGCTTATTGTGTATTTAATTAATTTCCAGATCGTTTTTCAAATATTTGTAAATCATATATATACTACACGCTCTGGCAGAGTCATTAGTAAATGCCTAATATATAGCCGAATATAAAACCATGTGGAGGCAAATCTTGCCGACACATGCGATTTTGCGTGGCACGAAAAGTGGTATTTGTCTTATATTCACACCAGTATAAAATTAGACAGATCAAATATCGTTGGTTAACATGATTATTTATAGCAATATACCACTTATTTTATTGTGCCACGAGGGAACTTGATTCCTTGATCAAAAAAGACCACCCGAAGTGGGTGGTCTTTAAGTATCCGGAAGGGTGATGCCTGCCGGTTAATCGCTTATTGAAATTATTTTACAGTGTTCATGTATGAAATCATCTCAAGCACCTTGTTTGAATAGCCCCATTCGTTGTCGTACCAGGCAACAACTTTTACAAAATTTGGATTCAAGGAGATACCGGCCTCTGCATCAAATATTGATGTACGTGGGTCTGTAATGAAATCCGAAGAAACAACTGCCTCTTCTGTGTAACCCAAAATTCCTTTAAGTTCACCTTCAGATGCCTTTTTCATTGCATTCTTGATCTCCTCGTAGCTGGCAGCTTTTTCCAGACGGCAAGTAAGGTCAACAACAGAAACGTTGATTGTTGGAACGCGGAATGACATACCTGTAAGCTTACCTTTCATCTCAGGAAGAACTTTTCCTACAGCCTTGGCTGCACCTGTAGACGAAGGAATGATGTTTGCAGCAGCTGCACGTCCGCCTCTCCAGTCCTTAGCAGAAGGACCGTCAACTGTTTTCTGAGTTGCAGTTGTAGCGTGAACTGTTGTCATAAGACCTTCCACAATACCGAAATTCTCATTAAGAACCTTAACAATTGGAGCAAGGCAGTTTGTAGTGCATGATGCATTCGATACAATCGACTCACCGGCATATTTTTTATTGTTCACACCATAGACAAACATAGGGGTATCGTCTTTTGAAGGAGCAGACATGATTACTCTTTTTGCACCAGCATCTATATGTAACTGAGCGGTCTCTTTTGTAAGGAACAGACCGGTTGCTTCAACAACATATTCTGCACCAACTTCTCCCCATTTTAGATCTGCAGGGTTCTTTTCAGATGTTACTCTTATAGCATTGCCGTTAACGATAAGCATGCCGTCCTTAACCTCAACCGTACCATTAAAACGACCATGTACCGAATCATATTTTAACATATATGCCATATAATCAACGCTTATAAGATCATTGATTCCTACTACCTGAATATCACCTCTCTCCTGAGCTGCTCGGAACACCAGACGACCAATACGGCCAAAACCATTAATACCAACTTTAATTTTACTCATCTTTTGAAATTTTATTAAATTAACATCTTCAAATTCGCCGCAAATATAAAAACTTTTGCGCAAAAGTCCAGTCAAAAATTTGTACTTTCGCAAATTAATTTGAGTATAAATAAGCAAAAATGAGCACAGGAAAGAAAATTCTGATAACCAACGATGATGGTGTAAAATCAAAAGGTATATCTGCACTTATAGAGATGATGAGACCGTATGGTGAACTTACCGTAGTTGCCCCGTTTGAGGCGCAATCAGGCATGTCTGCTGCTCTGACAATAGGCAAACCACTCAGGTTGACAGAACTCAGAAATGAAGAAGGACTAAAGGTATTTGCATGTTCAGGAACACCTGCAGATTGCGTAAAGATGGCCATGAACCAGCTTTTTGTAAACGAAATGCCGGATTTGCTGGTATCGGGAATTAACCATGGATCAAACGCATCAATTGCCTCATTATATTCGGGAACACTAGGAGCAGCATCAGAAGGTACGGTTTATGGAATTCCTTCAATCGGATTTTCGCTATGTACACACAACCCATCGGCAGACTTCTCCACAGCTGTGCATTTTGGCAAGATAATCCTGGAGCAGTTTTTCAAGGAACCGGTAAGACCAGATATATATCTTAACGTAAATATTCCTGCAATCGAGACAGAAAAGGTAAAAGGGATAAAGTTTTCACATCAGGGAAAAGGACAGTGGATAAAGGAATTCGAGGCAAGGACAGATCCATACGGTTTCAACTATTACTGGATGACCGGAGAGTTTTACAACCTTGAGCCTGAGGAGAGGGGTTCCGATTATAATGCAGTAGAACAGGGATATGTAAGTATCGTTCCACACAAAATTGACACAACAGATTACCAAGAACTTAAAAGACTGGAATCTATCTGGAAATTATAAACGTATGAAATACTACATCATTGCAGGCGAAGCCTCCGGCGACCTTCATGGGTCAAACCTTATGAAGGGCCTTCTGGTGGCAGATCCCGGAGCCGAGTTCAGGTTCTGGGGTGGTGATCTAATGGCCTCCGTTGGAGGAGAAATGGTTAAGCACTACAAGGATACAGCTGTCATGGGTTTCGTTGAGGTTATTAAGAAACTGCGTCCAATATTTGAAAATCTTAAACTGTGCAAGAAAGATATTCTTGATTATCAGCCGGACGTTGTTGTTCTTATAGACTATCCCGGCTTTAATTTCAGAATAGCAAAATTTGCAAAGGAGAAGGGATTAAGAGTATTCTTCTATATTTCTCCAACTGTATGGGCATGGAAAGAGGGAAGGCTTAAGTATTTAAAACGAGATACGGACCGACTTTTCATTATTTTTCCTTTTGAAGTAGAATATTTCAAAAAACAGGGAATGAGGGCCATATACAATGGGAACCCTTTGCTGGACAGCATCTCTGCTCATCCATGCCTGAGCGAGTCAATTGAGGAGTTCCGCAAAAGGAACAATCTTGACGACAGACCTGTTATAGCATTACTAGCAGGCAGCAGACATTCCGAGATAAACTATCTGATGCCAAAATTTATAATGTTGGAAGAGAAATTTCCTGATTATCAGTTTGTACTGGCCGGGGCACCATCTATGGAGCTGAATGATTATCAGAAATATTTAAAAAATACAAACATTACATTACTCTTTGGCGAGACTTATTCAATAATCAGACATTCAAGAGCTGCTGTACTATGCTCCGGAACTGCCAGCCTGGAAGCGGCACTTCTTGAGACCCCACAGATTGTTTGTTACGGGGGTAGTCACATAAGTGCCCTTATAGTTAGATTACTAGTAAAAGTAAAGTATGCAAGTCTGGTAAATCTGATTTTTGATCAGCCTGTTGTAAAGGAACTACTTCAGAATGATTGTACTCCTGAAAATATAATAAGCGAGCTTAAGAAAATACTCAAGGATAAGGAGAGGGAGAAGATTATCTCGAAATATCAGAAACTTAAGAATTTGCTTGGTGGTGAAGGTGCCTCCGGGAGGGTAGCTATGTCTATGGTTGAAGAATTAAAGGGGATGATTGACTCTGAACGATACAGCAGGATTTACGAAAGTCCTCTTGGCACACTCAAATTAATATGTGATTCAGAAGCTCTGGTAGAGATAAAATACATGTCGAAGGAGGAAATGGAGACATTTGGAAGCATTACCGGAAAGGATAAAGGCAATCATCCTATTCTCATCGAGACTGCAAAACAGCTTGATGAGTATTTCGCAGAAAAGCGCAGGGTGTTTGATCTTCCACTCAAGCCAGAAGGGACCATGTTCCAGAAACGTGTATGGGAGGAACTGGCAAAGATTCCGTATGGTAAGATACGAACATACGGCGAGGTTGCGAATCTCGTCAATTCAAAGGATGCAAACAGAGCAGTAGGTAATGCATGCAAGATGAACCCGTTGCTTATTGTTGTTCCTTGCCACAGAGTACTTGGGGCACAAAACAAATTAACCGGTTTTAATATAGGACTTGATAAGAAGAGTTATCTTCTTAATCTGGAAAAAGCCTATGAAAACACAGATAACAACCTGTTTGGCAATGATATAAATAAATTGACAGATAATGATAATACAGGCATATAAGTATCAGGGAGCCGGAAACGACTTTGTGATAATTGATAATCGCAAAACTGACCTTAAGCTGTCCAATGAACAGATAAAATTTTTGTGTGACAGACGCTTTGGTATCGGAGGAGATGGATTGATGCTGCTTGGGGCAAGCAAGAATCATGATTTCTCAATGCGCTATTTTAATTCTGACGGAGCAGAGGGAACAATGTGCGGTAACGGAGGAAGGTGTCTTGTTGCTTTTGCGGCACATATGGGAATAAAGAATTACGAATTTGAAGCTATTGACGGTTTTCATGAAGCCAGAATACTGGAATATTCTGACAAAAGATGTATTGTGGAGCTTGGAATGATAGATGTGAACGAAATAAAGGAACACTCTCCCAAAAGTTATTTTTTAAATACAGGATCACCACATCTTGTAATATTTGTTGACAATCTTAAAGATGTCAATGTTGTGGAAGAGGGTAAACTATGGCGCCATCACCCTAATTTCCCCGGAGGAACAAACGTGAATTTCGTTCAGGGATACTGGGGCAGGGTCTCTATACCGGAAAATACAGACCTCTCTGTAAGAACTTATGAGAGAGGAGTGGAAGATGAGACATATGCTTGCGGTACGGGTGTTACAGCAAGTGCTATTGCATTTCATAAAATAGTTCAGAAAACAAATCAAACCCTTGGAAAGAAAAATCCACCGACACCTCAGACTGTGTGCACAAAAATACAGACACTAGGTGATATGCTCGAGGTAAGGTTCAAATTTACCGGAAATGACAATTATACCGACATCAAACTTATAGGCCCGGCAACTTTCGTTTTCTCCTGCGAGATTGATGTCTAAAATAAAAAAAATGAAAACTGCTATTTTCCCCGGATCATTCGATCCTTTCACATTAGGTCATCTGGATGTGCTTCAGTCTGCCCTTAAACTTTTTGACAAAGTGGTTATTGCCGTTGGCAATAATGTGCAGAAAAAGGGATTCTTCCCTGTTGAGGAGCGGATAAAAATCATTGAAGCATCTGTTAAAGGAATGGACAATGTTGTTGTATGCAGCTATACCGGTCTTACTATCGACTTCTGTAAAAAAATGGATATAAAATTTATTATAAGAGGGTTAAGAACAACTACCGACTTTGAACTGGAGAGAGTAGTTGCTCAGGCAAATGCAAAAATGGCACCTGATATTCTTACTGTCTTTATTCCGTCTGGACACGAATACTCATTTATTTCCTCAACTGTTGTGCGGGATGTGTTGGTCAATGGAGGTGATGCAAGCTCATTCATGCCCTCAGACATAATTATCTCTGATTACAAGAAAAATATATAATTCAAATGCTTAAGAGAGGAACACTTATTAGTCTTTTTATTGTTATTCTGGGCTCTCTTTATGGTCAGGACAAAAATCCTGTGCAGAACGATGCAAACATTATAAAGCTGAACGGTTATATTGATAACTATATCTCCATGACTCCCTTGCATAAGGATTCTCTTATAAGGTCATGCGACTATCTTATATCCTTCAGCAAGGACTCATTGATAAAGTCTCACATTGCCCGATATCTGTTTGAAAAGTTTTACAGTTCCAAACTTATGGGTATGGAGAGTGTTGCTGTTTATATTGCAAAGAACTACTACCTTAATAAGAAACTAGCTTGGCCCGATAAAGTCGGGTTCATAGGTCTTCAGATTTTTGTCGAATTCAACGAAAACTCTCTCCTTGGTATGGATGCCCCCGAACTAAACCTTAATGACCTTATGGGTAACACAGTCTCATTGAGAGGTATAGAATCTGAATACACACTTGTATATTTCTTTGACGATCAATGCCATACGTGCAAAAAGGAGCTTCCGGCAATTAAGGAGATTGCAAAAAAATATAAAGATTCCGGTCTAAACATATATGCAGTATACACCGAGTCCAACAAGGAAAATTTCACGAAATTCGTAAATCAGGAGTTCCCCAACTCTGCTATGGAAAAAAACTGGAACTTTGTATGGGACCAGAATTTTGATTCAAATTTTCATAAACTCTATAATGTGATGAAAACTCCGCAGATGTTCCTTCTGGACAGGCGGAAGATAATAATAGGGAGAAATCTTGACAGCCAGGCACTGGAGCTTTTATTAAAAACCGAGATAACAACAAAGGAGAACCTTGAAAAAAACATAAGTCAGTTTCTCGATAAATATCTGCTAAACTTTGATCTCAGTGACACCAGCGAGCTTAAGTCTGCATTCAACCCTCTTTATGAAAGAACTATAAGCAGCAATAATACTGAAACTTACACCTCAATTTTCTATCAGCTTTTTGAAAAGCTATGGAGGGCAAATGCCGAACCATATGAAAGTGCAGCGGTATACCTGGCAGAGAATTATATAATTCCAAAGGCAGATCTGTGGTGGGACAAAAGCATCCCGGAAGATTACGTTCCAAAAATCCTCGGCAGAATAAAAACCAACAGAACCGGAGCAGTTGCAAATGATTTAACAGTTTATGACTCAAAAAACAACGCGTTTTCGATTGGAAGTATTAAATCAAAATATACGGTTCTCTATTTTTACAGCCCCGACTGCGCTATGTGCAAACCGTTCTCCTATGAACTAAAAAAAATCTCAAAAGCACTGAAAAACAAGGGCGTAAAAATTGCAGCAATTGATGTAACCAGCAATATTACTGAATTCTCAAATTATCTTAAAAAGAATAGATATCCCTGGCCCTCCTACCGTGTAGATGACGAACAGTTACTGGATCTTTACTACAAATTCCAGACGCAGGAGGTACCGATGGTTTATCTTCTGGACAATGAGAGAAAAATAATAGCAAAAAGTATAAATACTATAACCCTGACACAACTGGTTAAATGATTACAGGAAAATATAAGGAGCTCTATGACGGGCTGACAGGTGTAATTCCAAAAGAGAGGTTGCTTCATGATTCTCTCAGCACACTGGCATTTGGAACTGATGCCTCATTCTACAGACTGATACCAAAACTTATTGTCAAGGTTCAGTCAGAAAATGAGTTACAACATGTAATAAGAGAGGCAGACAAACTCTCTGTACCAATAACCTTCAGGGCAGCAGGCACATCACTTTCCGGGCAGGCCATAAGCGACTCAGTTCTGGTTATTGCCACACATGGATGGCTAAAACATGAGATTCAGGACAATGGCAACAAAATAAAACTACAGGTTGGTATCAGAGGTTTCCAGGCAAACGGATGGCTGGCAAAATACGGGAAAAAGATAGGTCCCGACCCTGCATCAATAGACAGTGCAATGATTGGAGGAATTGCTGCCAACAATGCAAGCGGAATGTGCTGCGGCACCTCTGAGAATTCATACAAAACCATAGCTGATATCAGGATAATACTATCGGACGGTTCCATTCTTGATACAGCTTCTAAGGAGAGTTGCGAATCCTTTATAAAGAACCACAGCAGCTTAATTGAGAGACTTGAGAGGATGGCCGCTGATGTAAAGGCCGACAAGGTTCTTAATGAAAGGATCGTTCATAAGTTTAAGATCAAGAATACCACCGGTTACAGTCTGAATGCCCTGACTGATTTCTCAGATGGGTTTGACATTCTAAAGCACCTTATGATTGGTTCAGAAGGAACCCTTGCCTTCATCTCCGACATTACCTACAATACTGTGATTGAACATCCCCATAAGGCACTTGCTCTGGCAGTTTATCCGGATATCGAATCTGCATGCAAGGCTGTACAGATTCTAAAGACCCAGCCGGTTTCTGCAGTTGAGCTGATGGACAGGGCGGCAATCCGTTCGGTTGACTCTGCAAAGGGTGTTCCGGCATACTTAAAGACAATATCAGACAGTGCCGCTGCTATTTTAATAGAAACAAGAGCAGAAAGTAAAGATAAATTAGTGGCAAATACAGAAGAGATATTAAAAAGCATTGGGTCCGTTGCCACGGAACTACCACTAAGCTTCACATCTGACAATAAAGAGCAGGCCATTCTGTGGAAAATAAGAAAGGAGACCTTGCCAACCGTTGCTGGTATGAGAAAAAGCGGAAGCACCCCTATTATTGAAGATGTTTGCTTTCCTATGAAAGATCTGGCAGCTGCTACTTTGGACCTGCAGAATCTGTTCGTGAAAGATGGATATTCCGATGAAGTC
>CAZREC010000042.1:0-21464 GCA_964599025.1 uncultured Muribaculaceae bacterium
AAGTGACCCGCGATTATTAGAAACCATGAAGAGTCCTTTGTGTGAAAAAATGGCAAAGGATACTCTTGCAACAACAGGCAGAGGGACCGATCTTCAGCAGGGAAGTGCAATCCTCAAGAAACATAAAATTGAAAAACTGCCGGTTGTAGATGAGAATGGGGTTCTTATAGGTCTTCTCACTTACAAGGACATTACAAAAATAAAGGACAACCCTAATGCAAGCAAAGACGAGAAGGGAAGGCTCCTTGTAGCTGCTGCTGTCGGAATAGGGTCAGACACAATACTAAAGGTTGAAAAGCTTGTCTCTGTTGGAACAGATGCAGTTGTTATTGACACCGCACATGGCCATTCTGTTTATGTTCTTGGAGTTATCAAGCAAGTTAAAGCTGCATTTCCTTCACTTCAGGTAATTGCGGGAAACATTGCAACAGGCGAAGCCGCTCTGGCTTTGGCTGAGTGTGGAGTAGATGGAATTAAAGTAGGTATTGGCCCCGGTTCTATATGTACAACACGTGTTGTTACAGGAGTTGGCGTACCACAGCTGACAGCCATCATGTTAGCAGCAAATGCACTTAAAGGGACAGGTATTCCGGTCATTGCCGATGGCGGTATTCGTTACTCGGGTGATGTGGTTAAGGCACTTGCTGCGGGTGCAAGTTCAATTATGGCAGGGTCTTTGTTTGCAGGAGTAGAGGAGTCACCAGGCGAAACCATAATACTAAACGGGAGAAAGTTCAAATCATACAGAGGCATGGGTTCACTAGAGGCAATGCAGCAAGGCTCCAAAGACAGGTACTTCCAGGATATGGAAGAGGACATAAAGAAGCTGGTTCCGGAAGGTATTGTTGCACAGGTGCCTTATAAGGGGACACTTAGTGAAATGGTATATCAGCTGGTTGGTGGACTAAGAGCAGGGATGGGTTATTGCGGGGCAGCCAATCTTGAAGAGCTTCAGAAGGCTAAATTTATAAGGGTAACAGCTGCCGGAGTAATTGAAAACCATCCACATGATGTTACAATTACCAGAGAGGCACCAAATTATAGTAGATAACAGATGAAACAATTCTTACTTCTGGTTCTGATACCTCTGCTTTTTTCATGCAAGTATCTGAACTTTACATCCTCCGATGCTATTGTAGCAGAGGTAGGTGATAAGGTTCTGTTTGAATCGGAGGTTAAGAACCTCATCCCTCAAGGAACATCTTCAGATGACAGTATAAAGATGGTTGAGCAGTATGTTAGCTCATGGGCCTTGAAACATCTTCTTCTGAAAAAAGCAGAAAGCGAATTATCTAAATCTGAAAGTGATGTCGAACAGGAACTGGAAGATTATAAATCGTCGCTGTTAGTATACAAATATGAAAAAATATATCTGGAAGCCAGGCTTGACACTGTAGTGACAGAAGAAGAATCAAAGGAGTACTACGACAATTACTCATCAAACTTCACCCTAAACAACTCTGTTGTAAAGGCAAGAGTGATAAAGATCTCCGACAGGTCGCCCAATCTGGAGAACATAAGGAGAATGTACAAGGCTAATTCCATTGAAGAGATAGACGAGCTTGAAAAGCTTTGCTACAACTCTGCAGACAGGTACGACAATTTCAACAATGAATGGGTTGATATTTCAGATATTGCAAAAGAGATTCCATACGATGTACAGATGTGCGAGAGAGAGGCCTGGTCAAAATCATATATAGAAACTAGTGACAGCCTTTATCAATATTTTGTTTTTTTTCTTGACAAGATTGCCCCGGACGGTACTGCCCCTTATGATTTTTACAAGACAAAAATAAAAGAGATAATTATCAGCAAACGAAAACAGGAACTTATCGCCAAGCTGGAAAAGAACCTTATCCAGGAAGCTCTTGAAAAGAATATTCTAAAAACCAACTTTAATAATAAAGACAAGTAATGAAACACAGGTTAAACTTATATTTCCTCGCCGTAGTTTTGTTGGGATCAATATCTGTTCCCGCAACAGCTCAGAAATACTCCAAAGGCTTAGTAGACAAAACAATCGCTTTAATTGGAAATGATATGATCCAACTGTCCACAATTGAGGCAGAGGTTCAGATGATGCTTTTCCGTGGAGTAACATCTGACAAGAACCTCAGGTGCGAAGTGCTTGAGAATCTGCTTGTCCAGAAATTATTCCTCACACAGGCAAGGTTAGACAGCCTTACAGTCAGTCAGGATATGGTTCAGACAAATCTTAACCAGAGGGTTCAGGAGGTTATGACACAGCTTGGAGGTGAAAAAGCGACAGAGGAGTACTTCAAGAAACCTATGTACAAGATAAGACAGGAGTGGAGCGAGACACTGTCGGAACAATCACTTGTACAGAACATGCAGAGCAATATTGCCCAGAAGGCCCCTGCTCTTACTCCTTCAGATGTTGAGAGATACTACAAGAACACTCCAAAGGACAGTCTCCCTATAATCTCTACCCAGTATCAGTACAGTCAGATCCTGATTTATCCCAACAAGGAGGATGCAGTAATGGCTGTTAAGGAAAAGTTGCTATCATTCCGTGAAAGGGTGTTAAAAGGTGAGAAGTTCAGCACTCTGGCAACAATATATTCAGAAGATCCAAACACTGCTGCAAAAGGCGGCACCCTGGGCATGGCAGCAAAACAGTTTTATGTACCTGCCTTCTCCGATGCTGCAATGTCGCTTAAAGTTGGTCAGGTCTCTCAAATTGTTGAGACTCCATACGGGTTCCATATTATCCAGCTTATTTCAAAGGAGGGAGACATGTTTAATGCCAGGCATATTCTTTTAAAACCGCAATATACCAGCGTCGACCGGACAAAGGCTTTCTCCAGGCTTGACAGTTTGAAGAAACTCATTCTAGCCGACAGTCTTAAGTTTGAATTAGCCGCCAGAAGATTTTCTCAGGACCTTAAAACCTTTGTGAACGGCGGACTTGTTGCTGATGAAAACTCCGGCTCTACATACTTCGATAAAGATCAGCTTAATCCTGCCGATTATAAGATCATAGAAAACCTCAAGGTCGGCGAAATTTCTGACCCATTCGAATCTGTTGAAAACGTAGAAAGAAGCAGTAATACCGTTTACAAGATAATACGGTTAGATAAAATAATTCCATCTCATATTGCCTCCTTCAAGGAAGATTTTTCTGTTCTTCAGGAAGAGTTCAAAAACCAGGCTGCCCTAAAGGCAATTGATGATTTTGTAACCAAGAAACAGAAAAGTACATTTATACTTATTGATCCTCTTTTCGCAAATTGTCCGTTCAAAAGAGAGGGCTGGATTAAATAATGCTTAGAAAACTATCTACACTCTTTTTCATTTTAATTCCTGTTCTGCTATTCTCTCAAGACTCACTTAAGAATCAGGAAAGCAGACTGGTAAGATTGATTTACGCCCAATCGGCCGAACATAAGCAGATTGAGGGAAACGAGTATAGAAAAGTTACCGGCCCGGCTCAGTTTCTTCACAACAATGCTCTGATATTCTGCGACACTGCAATCTGGAACGTCCTTTCCAACACAGTGGATGCAATAGGCAATGTAAGGATAATACAGAACCAGACTACTCTGTTCGGTGACAGAATCAAGTATTATGCAGACAGATCCGTTGCAGAGGTACGGGGAAATCTGGTCGAACTTGTAGACAAAGATAACAACAAGCTAAGAACTCACTATCTCGATTACTACACAAAAGACAGCATTGCCCTTTTCTATAATGGGGGAAGCATGGTAAACAAAGATGGCAACACAATTGAAAGCCTTGACGGATTTTTCTACAGCAAGCTGAATAAATTTGTTTTCAGGAACCAGGTTGAGATGATGGGCGACTCTGTAGAGTTCTCCGCCGACTCTCTGGCCTATTTCACTAAAACAGACCGTGCTGTTTTTCTTGGCAGAACCAACGCCTGGCAGGATGATGGTTTTCTGAAAGCAAACGGAGGCTGGTACGACAGAAAAAATGATCTTTTTCACTTTACCAAAGACGCTTATATAAAGACCAAGGATACAGAAATATGGGCAGACACTATAAATTACAACAGAAAAAAAGCAGAGGCGGAACTCTTTAATAATATACAGCTTCTGGATACTGCCCAATCGGCAATACTTTTTGCCGACCACGCATCTTTCTGGCAAAAGCCGTTCAAGGTTCTTCTGACAAACAGACCAAGCGTTGCTTCCTATACTGTTGAGGATGGTGTGGCCGACACTCTCTTCTTCGCTGCTGACACAATCAGGTACCATACTCTAATGAAAAGTGAAGTGGATTCAGTTACGGTTAAGTTATCGGAAACCCGCTTTAAGGAGAGCAAAAAAGATCCTTTGAGTGAATTACACAAAAAACAACTGCTAACAAAGAAATCTGCCGACAATAATGAGAGGACCCTTGAGAGACCTTTAGAGAGAACACCTGGCAACACAAATAATCCTCCTGACAGAAATCCAAAGGGGAGAAAGGCAAAAGTTAATTCAAAAAACGCTGGCCCACCTGTTATTGCAGAACCTGTCAAGAGTGAAACTGTTGTTGTAAAGCCAGTAATAGATTCTACTATCTTAAGCATAGCCGATTCTGCTTTATTCCAAAAAACTGTTGATTCAACTCTGATTAAAGGTGCAGACTCCAGTCTGCTAAAGAAAGCAGATACTACCTCTATCCGGTTTCTTTATGCAAATAAAAAAGTAAAGTTCTTCAGGAACAACATGCAGGGAATGTGTGACTCTCTCTTGTTCAATTCCATAGACTCACTTATTAGGATGTTTAAAGATCCGGTGATATGGACCGACAGCAATCAGCTCTCGGCTGACAGCATACAGGTTGTGATTAACGGCGGTAAAATCAGGAAGGCAGAGTTCACATCGTCGGCATTTGTTGCCATTAAGGAAGATTCAACACATTTTCATCAGATTAAAAGTGCAGATATGATTGCTTTCTTTGAGGACGGAGAACTTGTCCGCTTTGATGCTTTTGGGGGTGTTTCATCGCTGTTGTTTATTGCTGAGGACAGCATTATAACCACAATGAATGAAAAGGCATGCAAACAGATGAGTACCAGATTCTCCGGAAAGAGCATTCAAAAGGTAACCAGTTACGAAAGTATTGAGAGCAATGCCTACCCGATATTTGATCTGGAAAAGGATAAGCAGACGTTAAAAGGATTCCGGTGGCTGGACTCTTCAAGACCAAAAAGCCGCTTTGATATATCTGCAAGAGTTATAAGGAGCTCTCAGGCCGAATCTGTCAAAAACATAGAAAAGCCTGCCTTTAAACAGACAGCTCTCTATTTTGGCAAGAAAAAGGAGCCGGAAAAAAAGGCAGATCAACCAAATGACCTGCCTCCTGCTACTCCTGTTACTCCCGTTACTAAGAATCCCTCAGGTTCTAAGTAACTATTTCACAATAATCTATATACTCGGTTGCCTACCAGATGTTCAATGGTAGTCCGTGCATTTTTTTCCTGGCCTGCTCTCTCACCTCGGCAATTACCTGCTCATTTTCAGTATTTGACAACACTTTATCAATAAGATCGACAATAAAAGGCATATCCTTTTCTATCAGTCCCCTGGATGTAATAGCAGGTGTGCCAACTCTTATACCAGATGTTTGAAAAGGTGACCTGGAATCAAAAGGAACCATGTTTTTGTTAACAGTAATATCTGCAGAAACAAGAACCTTCTCAGCTACCTTACCGGTAAGCTCAGGAAACTTGCTTCTTAGGTCGATAAGCATCAGGTGGTTATCGGTACCACCAGAAATAATCTTGTATCCTTTTTCAACAAATGATGCAGCCATAGCAACAGCATTCTTTTTAACCTGTAGCTGATAGGTTTTGAATTCCGGCTGCAGCGCCTCGAAGAAAGAGACTGCTTTTGCGGCAATGCAGTGTTCTAGAGGACCACCCTGTATACCAGGGAAAACACTTGAATTCAATACTGCTGACATCATCTTGGTCTCACCTTTAGGGGTTTTGATACCAAAAGGATTTTCAAAGTCCTTGCCCATAAGGATAATTCCTCCGCGAGGACCCCTTAGGGTCTTATGGGTGGTAGATGTTACAATATGTGCATGTTTAACAGGATTATCGAGTAAACCGGCAGCTATCATACCTGCAGGGTGTGCCATGTCAACAACAAAAATTGCATTAATCTTATCTGCAATTTCTCTCATCCTTGCCCAATCCCACTCTCTTGAGTATGCCGAAGCACCTCCAACAATAAGTTTTGGCTTGAACTCAAGAGCCTTTTTCTCCATTTCGTCATAGTCTATCCTGCCTGTCTCTTCTGCAACCTGATAAGCAACAGCGTTATACAGTATGCCGGAAACATTAACAGGTGATCCATGTGTCAGGTGTCCGCCATGCGCCAGGTCAAGACCCATAAAAGTATCGCCGGGTTTGAGGCAAGCCATGAAAACAGCCATATTGGCCTGAGCACCTGAGTGAGGCTGAACATTTGCATACTCAGCATCGAATAACTGGCACAGACGATCTATCGCAAGCTGCTCTACCTGATCTACAACATCGCATCCACCATAATATCTTGCTCCGGGATACCCCTCAGCATACTTATTGGTAAGAACTGAGCCAAGTGCCGACAATACCTGCGGAGTGACAAAGTTCTCGGATGCGATTAATTCTATCCCGTGAAGTTGACGATTCTCTTCCTTTTTTATGAGTTCAGAGATTTGAAGATCTTGTTTCATTTTGTTATATTTTGTCAATAAAATGCTTGGAAAAAAGTTTTCAAAGGTACAAAAAAATTCCAGTTAACAACATCTTTTGATGGTGTTTGAGGTAACATTTTTAAATCCTTTTAACACCTTACTCTGCCAAAGCCCTTAGCAGTTATCTGATAATAAACTAATTGTATATTTATCTGATTTGCAGATCATTTCGCAAGTATTTACAAGTCACACATATGCGAACCCCTCTGGAGGAGACTCTGCCAGAGGGGTTAGTAGACATGTGAGAAACTCAACTACATCATTTATTTCCGTTTAAGTGTCACTTCTATAACTCCGTTTTTTGCTTTTTCGCCATACTTCTTAACTGCTTCACTATCCTTCAAAATATTTATTGACTGAATAGTGGCAGTGTCCAACGATTTCATGTCAAAATTTTCTATCACAACTCCGTCAATGACATAAAGGGGCTCGTTTATCTCTTTTGTCCCAGTAATTTTTACTGCTTGTTTCTTATTTTCCTCCGGTTTTCCCTTTTTAAGAGTTATCAAAATGGCTCCGTTCTTACCTTTTTCTCCGTAAATAGAAGTTGCGCCTGCTCCTTTAAGAACAGTGATGGATTCTATACTCTCTGTATTTAGGCTATTTAGAGTAAGACTATCATCACATACAACCCCATCAATAGAATATAGTGGTGTATCCTTAGACGATATAGATCCAACTCCCCTGATTACAATATTCTTTTCAGAAGGGGTTTTTGTAGAGATAATAATTACACCATATTTCCCCTTATCTCCGTATTTATCATTGATTTTCTTATCTTTAATAACATTGATACTAATTACCGATTCCGGGTTTAAGGCATTCATTGTCTGTTCATCTACCTCTTTCCCATTAATTATTATTAACGGCTTAATACTGTCTTCCTGCTTTCCGGAAAAACTGGTTATTTTTATTTTTGATATTCCATCTTTTTCTTCTTTATTTTTTATGGAATACGATACTGCAAAACCTTTATTTGTGGTATCTCTGGTGTCGAAGTTATATGAGATACCAAAGCTTTCTCCCTTAGCTCCTTTATCATCCTCCTTCTTTGTCACACTTGTAACGATTATTGTTTTTACCTCTTTCCGGATTGTGTCTTTCTGGATAAAATCTGTAATTTTGACCTCAGAAACAGGTTCAAATGCAGTGGTTACCCTCTCTGAGGCAAATGCAACTACTGCTAATAGTGATAATGGCAGCACAAACAATGCTTTCAGGGCTGCCGGACGACTTGATTTTTTCTTTGTGATCATGGTAATTCTGCTTTTTAGTTTACTGTGATTAAAGCTGTTGGCCATAGTGTAGAGCCTGTCGCCAACAGCTTTTTTAATTAATAGAAGTTGGTATTGTTTTGCATCGATGCCTTTTTGAATGACCGCTTCATCTGCCTGATACTCATGAATGTTCTGAAGCTCCTGTTTTAAGAGCCATGCTGCCGGATTGAACCAGTGAATTATTTTCACCAGCTCTGCCAATAGCAGATCTGCTGAATGATACCTGGATATGTGGGCCAACTCATGAGTAATTATCTCTCTGCCGTTTTCATTATAATCCTTCTCGGAAATTGCAATAAACCTCATCCATGAAAATGGGGCCGCCGGTTTGTTGTGTATGACAAGTATAATATTCTTCTCAATAACTATCCTCTGTGGTGTCTTTATTTTTAACATGAGATACATTCTCAAAAAGGACCAGATTGTGATTAGTGCAGTTATGACAACTCCTGCCAAATAGATTATAAGAATAGCTACAAGCCAGCCATTGGTCTTGTTTACTGCCTCTGCTCCTGCATCGCTTGTTGTTTGTGCCATGGCCATCAGGAGATCAAGATTAAGGGCCAGACCGGAATATGGGGTCTCATTTTTAAGTGTTATCTCAATAAATGGTATTACAAGAGAGAATACAAAAAGGGATATCAGCACAACTCTGTTGAACCTGTGAAATGTCTCCTTGCTAAGCATCAGTTTGAAAAACAGATAAAATACTGCAAGACAGATGGAGGATTTAAGTATATATACAAATATATCTCCCATGACTAACTGCTTTTTGATGATTTTTCTACTTTTTCAATAAGCTTCTTAAGCTCTTCCACAGAGATCCTCTCCTCCTCTATAAGTGATGACACAACACCCAGATATGAGTTTTTGAAATACTTGCTTACAACATTATTCAGGGCTCCATTCTTATAATCTTCCTGAGATAATACGGCATAGTACTGATAGGTGTTTCCGTAAGACTTGTGATTGAGAAAACCCTTCTCTTCCAGACCCCTTACTATTGTAGAAAGAGTGTTGAAATGAGGTTTTGGTTCCTGATAAAACTCGAGTAATTCACGGACAAAAAGGTCTCCTTTTGCCCAGAAGAAGTTCATCAGCTCTTCCTCCTTTACTGTAAGCTTCTGAATAGTCTTTGCTCTTTGTTGCATGTTTGTATGAATTTGCAACAAATGTAACTAAATATTTTAGTTGTGCAACTAAAATATTTAGTTATTCTTTTTGTAAGGGTTTTTTAACTTCAGGGGTTGAGTGGTACACATGATATGTCCCTATGTACCTCTTAGCTGCCGGTATTTATTACTGGCTGAGCAGCTTCATCGGCACAGAGGACAACAAGAAGGTTGGCCACCATACGGGCTTTCTCCTCTCTGTCAAATTTTACTACCTCATCTCTCTCCATCTTGTCAAGAGCCATCTTAACCATAGTTACCGCTCCCTCAACTATTTTTTCGCGAGCAGCTATAACTGCCGATGCCTGCTGACGACGCAGCATGACTGCTGCTATCTCCGGGGCATATGCCAGATAGTTTATTCTTGCTTCCAGAATCTCGAGGCCCGACATTCCCAGTCTGTTGTTGAGCTCAAGAACCAGCTGATGGTTTATCTCTTCTCCCCCTCCTCTTAATGTAAGGGCCTCCTTATCCGATTCATTGTCGTCATATGCATACTGACCTGCCACCTGACGAAGTGCCGCATCGGACTGCACCTTAACAAAATTCTCGAAGGCATTCATTCTGCTGCTGACTGTCTGTATGCCTGTCCCTGAAGCTCCAGTTCCGGGTGTATTTGATGTAGCCATTGTCTGGGCATCAATTTCGAACATCGCTTTGTAGGTGTCCCTTAACTTCCATACCAGAACTAGTCCTATCATTATGGGATTACCTACTTTGTCGTTTACCTTAATAGGTTTAACGTCCAGATTTCTTGCTCTTAGAGATAGCTTTTTCTTGGTAAGAAATGGGTTTACCCAGAAAAACCCTGTCTCTTTAAATGTTCCTTCGTATTTTCCAAAGAACACCATTGCCCGCGCTTCATTTGGCTCAAGTTCAAAGAAGCCGGCCCAAATAAACATACTCTTGATAAATCCTATTACAGATAAAGCTATTATCCAGTTGCCAAAATAGGGGATTGTAAATAGCAGTGCTGCTGATAGTATAATCAGTAATAAATTTAGAAACAGCATTAAAAATCCATTGATTTTAACGCCTTTGAATTGAACTTCATTTGTATTCATTGCAGATAATATTTTAAATCAAAGGTATTAAAAAAAGAGACCGGTAGTTGCTGTTTGCTAACTACCGGTCTCAATATTGTATTAGAGTATAATTGCTAAATTATGTTAGTCAAGAATAACAACACGGTTAAGGATTGGCTTGTCGAATGGTTCGTTTTCGTCACCCTTTGCAATAACCTCAAGTTGAGAAGGATTTACACCAAACTTGTTAACAAGAACATCATAAACACGGTTTGCACGATCTTTACTTAGTTTCATGTTACCTTTCTTGTTGCCGGTTGCCTTGTCAGCAGAGCCCATAATTTTATACTTATTGCCTGACTTCTTAATCATATCGGCGAAATTGCCAAGGTTGATAAGATCCTTGTCAGTCAGCTTAGACTGGTTGATTGGGAAGAAAATAGCCATAGGAGCAGTAACATATTCTGTTTTTGTAACTGTAACAGGTTTTTTGTTTTTCTCAACATTAAGCTCGTCTGCCAGTTTCTTTGCTTTAGCATCTGAATCTGCAATTTGCTTTTCCAGTTCATTAATTTTTGTTGTGTAAGGAGTGTAATCTGGAATTATTGGTTTTTCCGGACGTTTGAAACCTCTCTGAGGGAAGTTATAGGCAAAACCTAAAGTTGCGGTAAGTAGTTCTTCAATACCTTCACCAACTTCGTAACCATCAAACCTGTCGTTAACCAGCAGAGCCTTAAGTTCCAGGTTTACATCAATAGCAGGAGTTACTTTAAACTTGTTGATAAGACCTGTTGTCATTCCGACCTCTTTAATTACCGGAGTAACTGTCTGTTTCCATGATCTTGCATAGCCCACACCTGCAAACGGTATGATCTCCCAGAAACGATCTGCTCTGTAACCACCTAATGTGTTTGACAAGTTCCAAAGAAGGTCACCATGAAGGTTGAACATCTTGAATTGTTCTTTATAGCAACCGGTACAGCCAACAATACCTACTCTGTATCTTCCGTTTGCACCTCTTATTGCTCCGTAAACATCGCCACCTGCATACTGGGCGCGAACTCCGAAATTAGGAGTTATCCATTTACCCAGAGCTACATCTACCGCCGGTGCGATACGTTTTCCGGTACTGATGTCGCCGTCAAATTCTCCGTAGTAAATCTGTACGCCACCGCCGGCCGATACAAACCAGTTGTCCAGGAATCTATTTGTAAGATATGGCCCGTATTTGCTGTCGGGCTTAGTCGCAGTCTGTTGCGCATATGTTGCGACAGCTGTAAACAATAATACTAGTGTTAGAAATTTCTTCATATTATTAATTATTTATAGTTAGATGATCTTTGTTTAGTTAATGTTTTGTATATGTTGACACAATGTATACAAAGTTAATATGAAAAACATATATATCAAAAAAAATTGGACTAAGAACAAAAAAAGGCCACCTTAACAGATGGCCTTGATTTGTAAGGTTTAGATTTATTCTTCTCCTACTATTTCAATCTTGATATTTGCCTTGATGTCACGATGACATTTTACAATTGCATCGTAAATACCTACCTCTTTTATATTGGCTTCTCCGGTTATGGTAATATCTCTGCGGTCAATTTCAAAACCCTGTGTAGCAAGCACTTCTGCCACCTGAATATTGTTTACTGAACCAAAGATCTTGCCAGTTGAGCTAACCTTTGTAGCTAATTTAACCTGCATTCCTTCCAGTTTGGCTGCAAGTACAACGGCTGCATCACGAATCTTGGCCTCTTTATGGGCACGTTGTCTCATGTTTTCTGCATGCACTTTTTTCGCAGATGAAGTTGCCATTATTGCAAAGCCCTGAGGGATCAGGTAATTTGAGGCATAACCATTACGTACCGTAACGATATCGTCTTTATGTCCCAAATTAAGAACGTCTTGTTTTAGTATAATTTCCATGTTATCTCTCTCCTTAGCTTATTTCAATAAATCTGTAACATATGGTAATAAAGCAAGGTGTCTGGCGCGCTTTACAGCTACGGAAACCTTCTTTTGGAATTTCAGTGAAGTTCCTGTAAGGCGGCGGGGAAGAATCTTGCCCTGCTCATTAAGGAATCTCTTTAGAAATTCTGCATCTTTATAGTCTACATACTTAATACCGGACTTTTTAAAGCGACAGTATTTTTTCTTCTTAACCTCAACAGTCGGAGGATTTAAGTAACGGATTTCGTTGTTTACCTGACTTGCCATAATTAAACCTCCTTAGTTTTTACTTCTGCTTTGATTGCACGTTTCTTCTCTGCATAAGCAACTGAATGTTTATCCATTGCGAATGTAAGGAAGCGGATGATGCGCTCATCGCGACGATACTGAATTTCTAGTTTAGCTACAAACTGAGGGTCTGCCATAAACTCGATTAAATGATAAAAACCTGTGGTTTTTTTCTGAATAGGGTAAGCCAACTTTCTTAGGCCCCAGTCCTCCTCGTGAACGATCTCACCACCATTTTCGGTAATGATGTCACGATACTTTTTTACCGCTTCCTTTATCTGAACATCAGATAAAACGGGAGTTGCAATGAAAACGGTTTCGTACTGTTTTAACATACTCGTTTTTTGATTAATAATTTATTTAAAAAGGGCTGCAAAGATAGAAAATATTTCCAAGTGGACAAATTATTTTTTTACAGGAGCCTGTTTTAACACCTCAACAACATAATTCCACCATTTGTCAACGGTTTTTATGTTTACCCTTTCGTCAGGTGAGTGAGGAGACCTGATTGTTGGTCCGCATGAAATCATATCCCAGTTAGGGTATGTCCCGCCTAGTATCCCACACTCCAAACCTGCATGAATAGCCTTAACTTCAGGCTCTTTACCATACATGTTCTTGTATACTTCCTTCATGGTCGACAAAATTGCTGAGTCCATGTCTGGTTTCCATCCCGGATATCCTCCTGCGAGTTTTACGTCTGCTCCTGCCAGTTCAAACACTGCGCTCAGAGACGATGCAAGCATATCCTTTGCAGAGTCAACAGAACTTCTCAAAAGACATTTTACGTCTATTTTACCGGCTTCTGCCTTGACAATGGCAAGATTGTTCGATGTCTCAACAAGTCCCTCCATTGCGTCACTCATTCTCTCCACTCCGTTAGGGCAGGCGTAAATTGCAAGAACAGCCTTAAGTGCTGTTGCAGAATCAATTACTTCTGCAGGTGCAGCACACTCTTCTATTGAAATGCTTATTCCTGACTCCTGAGCAGCAAGCTCATTCACGATTTCATTGAAATGTTTTTCTACAATTGCTTTAGCAACAGCTACCTTAACTGCCGGAACAGCCAATGTCGCAAATGCTTCTCTTGGAATTGCATTTCTGAGGCTTCCCCCTTCGAAATATGAGATTCTTGCTTCTGCCTCTCTGATAAGTGGTAACAAGATTCTAACCAGGCTCTTGTTTGCGTTTCCTCTACCCAGAACTATATCCATTCCAGAGTGTCCGCCCTTCATGCCTTTAATTACCAGCTTCATGCCGACAAAACCTGCAGGTACGGCTTCACTTTTATACTTAAATGTTGCTGTAGCATCAAGACCGCCTGCACAACCAACATATAATTCACCTTCGTCTTCAGAGTCAAGGTTGATAAGAATGTCGCCCTTTAAATAACCAGGTTTAAGATTTCTTGCTCCGGTCATACCGGTTTCTTCATCAATTGTTATGAGAACCTCAACTGGTCCGTGAACCAAGTCCTTGGCTTCCAGAATTGCCATTGCAACAGCAACACCCATTCCGTTGTCTGCGCCTAAAGTTGTTCCTGTGGCATATACCCACTCGTCAACAATTCTTGGAATTATAGGATCTGTCTCAAAATTGTGAACCTTGTCGCTGTTCTTCTGAGGGACCATGTCTATATGGGCCTGTAATATTATACCCTTTCTGTTCTCCATTCCCGGAGTTGCCGGTTTACGGATTATAACGTTTCCTATTTCATCAATAACTGTTTCCAGTCCTAATCCTTTTCCGAAATTTTCCAGAAAAAGGACTGCCTTTTCCTCTTTTTTTGATGGGCGAGGAATTTGTGTAAGGGAATAGAAGTTTTTCCAAACCCTTGTTGGATTTAAATTAGCAATACTCATTGTTTTAATTATTTAAAATTTGTTGTTCTATTTTGCTGTTGCAATCTCGAGAGGAAACGAAAGAACATTTCCCAACTGATAAACGGGCATCCTTGTCTGAAGCAGCAGTGTCTGTCCGTCCATGACTTTTGCACTCATTATAGCCGGTTTTCTGTAGATTACCCTTCCTTTTGATGTTGACAGGTCCATAGCCGGAACATCCGAAGGCTTTCCTTCCTGAGAGAGTTCGAGTACTATAGGTCTGCCCGAAAGGTTGTTTGACGGGAGCAGTCCAAGGTTGTCCGATATTCTGAATGCTATATACATCTGTTTCTGGCTTTCTGCAGAAGGTACAAGTTCGAAGCTCATACGCTGAGTGTCAAAACTGCTTTTTCCAATAAACAGACTCAGATATTCTGATTCAAGCCTGTTGATCTCATCAATGGCTGCTTTGAGTGCCTCCCCGCTGAAAGTGGCATCAGTCTCTCCCGTAATGATGTTTATACGCTTTTCTCTAAGTTTGAAAATTAGTGCAGCAGTCTCTTCTGCTCTTTTTTCCATACTCTTCTCAACAACTTGGTTCTGCTGAACAGCTACTCTCTCCAGCCCGGATGTTGTCTGAACTGTTTTGTAAAGCGTGCTTTTTTCATTTGTCAGGTTAGATGTAGACAACGATGATGCGAAAACCGATTTATCCATTGTTTTTGCAAACCGCATTTTCTGCTCCCTGCCGGCGTTTGAGTCTGACCATATAATAAGGCCTTGGTTCACGAACTCCAGAAAGTTGATTGTTGCTGTTTTGGAGTTGCCCAGATTAAGAGCAATGTTTGAGGAGTTGTCGGCCTCTATGAATGGAACTACCTCTACAGAATTCAGCTTGTAGAACTCACCGCTCTCTTCTCTTGCCTGTATTCCAAGATATTTTTGTGCAAATCTTGCATAGGGTCCGGCAATGAATGACTCGTGACCAGCCTCTGCAATAAACTGGAACGTTGTTATTGGCAGAGAGTACACAATTGTTCCCAGCGGGAGCTTTTCCTCCTGTTTTTTTGACTGCGACTGAGCCTGTATTGTTATTAATGCGAAGATTGCAATCAGGCTTATCTTTAATGTTTTATTCATCATTTTTCTTACTTGAATTCTTTAAATCATTTAAACTTCTTTTCCATCTTTTATGCGACCACAACCAATCGGATGGGTGTGACTTTATACCTTCTTCCAGAAGAGAGGCAAACTTCCGGGTAATCTCTCCCTCCTCTGTTTTGGAAGGATCGTCTGTAATAACAGTGAGTGTAGATTTGTACACCCCTCTTGACACTCTGGTGTTGTTAAAATAAACAACCGGTATATTAAGTTTGCCCGATAATTGCTCCGGTCCGTTCATCATAAGTGTCGGTTGACTGAGAAAGTCCACAACAAATTTTGCACCAGGAAGAGGAGACTGGTCAGCAACCAGAAAATAACACAGCTGTTCATCCTTATGCTTGAACATATATTTTGCTATTTCGTTCGATTCTATAAGTTTGCCTTCCATATGACGCATCCTTATCCATTTAATTATCATGTCCGGTGTCTTGTGCCTCATCTTCTTGTATACGATCCTGAAATCTTTTGATTCATAACCAGATGGAGTGAGATCGGTGACAAGTATGTTCTCCCAGTTTGCCTGATGACCCAGCACAATCATAACAGATTTACCCCTATCGTGAAACTCTTTAAGGCAATCAGGATTGTCCAGTTTTGTTATTGAGTGTTGTCGTTTTGTCGATTTGGATACAGACATGAGAAGCTCTATAAAGACATCGGTGAAGTTTGTATAGAAACCTTTTACAATCTCTTCAATTTTGTCATACTTGAAATCAGGAAATGATCTGGCTACATTTACATGAATCACCTCATACCGGTACCTTAAAATCTTCCTCATGAAGAATGCTGAAAAATCAGAAATACAGTAGAGGATTTTGCCGGGCAGAAGTGATATTACATAAACAGGCGCTAAAATTAAATAAAATCCGATTTTTGCCATTGAGCATTTCACTTTTTAACAAAGTTATCTAAATTTTACTACTTTTGTACAGATGTAGCCAATTTTTTAACTAAATAATATTACAAACTATGTTCAAAAAACATCCAAAAGGACTTCTTTCAGCTGCTCTCGCAAATATGGGTGAGCGCTTTGGGTTCTACACAATGATGGCGATACTTGTACTGTTCCTTCAGGCGAAATTCGGTCTGGACGGAAAGAGTGCAGGGATCATCTATTCCATTTTTTATGCATCAATTTACATCTTAGCCTTGGTTGGGGGTATAATTGCTGACAGGACCAGAAATTACAAGGGAACAATCTTAATCGGTATCATTGTAATGGCAGTGGGATATTTTCTTATGGCTATTCCTACACCTACACCGGTGCCTAACAAAACCCTCTATCTTACACTGGCTTGCTTAGGACTGTTTGTCATTGCGTTTGGTAATGGTCTGTTCAAAGGTAACCTTCAGGCTTTGGTAGGGAAGATGTACGACAACCCTAAGTATGGCCCGATGAGAGACTCAGGATTCTCCCTTTTCTACATGTTTATAAATGTAGGTGCCATTTTTGCTCCGCTTTTTGCAATCGGTATGCGTAACTGGTGGCTTAATGGTCATGGTTTCCAATACAATGCCGACCTTCCTTCTCTTTGTCATGGTCAGCTTGGCGGAACCCTTACTACTGAAGCTGCTACCCGTTTCGGACAACTGGCAAATGAAGTAAGTACAACTCCTGTAGCTGATCTTACAACATTCGCCAACAGTTATCTTGACGTATTTACAACCGGTTATCACTATGCCTTTGGTATTGCAATTATTGCAATGGTTATTTCATTGGTTATCTATATCTCTAACAAGAAAAACTTCCCCGGAGTTGAAAAAATTAAGACTAAAAACGGAGTTAAGGTTGTTGACCCTACCGAGATTCAAATGTCTGTTCAGGAGGTTCGTCAGCGTATTTATGCTCTTTTTGCAGTATTCGGCGTTGTTATCTTCTTCTGGTTCTCTTTCCATCAAAATGGTCTTACTCTTACAATGTTCGCAAAAGAGTTCACCGACCTGAGCGGAATCAAGATTAACCTTGGATTTGTAACCTTGCAGGGTGCAGAAATATTCCAGTCAATCAATCCATTCTTTGTTGTGTTTCTTACACCTATAATAATGGGTATCTTCGGCTGGTTCAGGGCTAGGGGCATGGAGCCTTCGACTCCTAAGAAAATTGCAATTGGTATGGCCATTGCTGCTCTTGGTTTTGTTGTAATGTCATTAGGTTCTTATCTGTCAAACCTTCCTTTACACAACGAGGTTGTTGCAATGGGCGGTCTTCCTGATGCACAAAGGGTAACACCGTTCCTGCTCATCGGGACATATTTTATCCTTACCGTTGCGGAATTGTTCATCAGTCCACTGGGAATCTCATTTGTGTCCAAAGTTGCCCCTCCTAAATATCAGGGTGTAATGCAGGGCGGATGGCTTGGTGCCACAGCTGTTGGTAACCAACTTCTGTTCATCGGAGCAATTTTCTACGAAAGTATTCCAATCTGGCTGACATGGACAATATTTGTGGTTGCTTGTCTTATCTCAATGACTACAATGCTTGTTATGCTTAAGTGGCTCGAAAGGGTTTCCAAGTAAACACATTCTAAATAATAGCAGAACCGGTAAAGGTTTCTTCTATTTATACAAATACATCCCTCTTCTCAGCTTTCCGGTTTTCTTCGAAAACCTGAGGCTGTGAAGAGGGATGGGTTTGTATTTATTAGTATTTAGCAGAGAGAATAGTTTACTGGCTTAACCTATTAGTGTGGGTGTTTACTTTGAAAACTTTCTCGCAAGCTGTGTCACTTTAGCGTGATTTTCAGTAAAACTCTGTTATCTTCCGGAGTTATTTTCTCTAACATCTCCGGATTTTTTATCAGTCGCTTAAAACTATCGGTCATAGTATCGAAATGGAGAGGATATACAAGACAATAAAATTTATCGCCTTCCAGGAATTGAAATGAGTTTTTAAGAAAATGGTTATCCTTCTCAAAGTCGAACCACCTGATAACTCCTGATTTTTTGTTTTTAGCAGCATATAAAAAATTATTCACACTGATATCTCCAGTATTGTCTAAAATCTCAAAAAACATAAAATTTTCGCCTTCAAAATATTTATAGATGAATGCTGACGGCTTTTTATAAAAATTCTCAATGTCTTCTCTACGACCTTCAGATTTAAGATATTCCTTTTTAGGAATCGATTTCTCTGCAAAATCTATCACAAGACGAGGCACAACCCCATTATCAATATTATATGAATAAATAGTATCATTATAAAACTCTCTGATAATCACGTCTTTTTCAGACCTTAAAGATAGACTGTTCCATTCTGTCCATGGAGAAGCTTTGGTTTTTATCGGCAAATAAGCTGCAATCTCTTTTCCTTGTTCATCCATAACTACTAAGCGTTCATCTCTTACTCCTGTATTGAAATTTAAGTATAACAAATAATGATCCCCGTATTTAAGAGCCTGCATATAATTCTTATACGGAATCGTCTTTTTTTCAATAAATTCTCCTGTAGGTTTGAATTTGTTGATAACAAAATCGGGTGATGAGAAGATGTAAATTGTGTCTTTGGAAATGCAAAAATTATTAACATTTATATACTCTTGGGGACCTCTACCGCAGTTTCCTATAAATTTTATTAGTTTCCCCGTTGAGTCGAATTTTAATAATATGTTTCTAGAGGGACTATAATATCCTACAAATAATTGATGATTATAAATATAATATTCAGAATTATACACAATCAATGAAATATCATCACTAAGAAATGCCTCTTTCTTGTTATCCAGTGGAACTAACTCTATCTCCTTTACAAATTCGGAGAAAAAGAGATTCTGATCTCCTGCTGATTCGGCCTTTATAACTTCAACCTCATTTACTACGGGGTTATTGCATGATACAACCAATATCAGCAATGAAAAGAGGAAAATATTTTTCATTTTAAACTAAATTTAATCATATACTAATCGTACTGTTCAGTAATGGTGCTTAGGAATCAATGATGGTACAGAGAATAGCTTAGTTACCATGTCATTGCATAGGTAAATTTAGTAAACGATATCTTATATTGCAAATAAATATAGATTTTTCATTAAAGTGTATTCGCTAAATATCAGCATCTTGCAGCTTATAAATACACTTTTAGCAGAACAATCATGCTTTGTGTTGTTCTGTATAGTTTCTTATTACACTCATAAACAGGAAGGCTCTTGATGGAGAGGCAAGTAAGCACTCTTGAAGTTTTCCACATGTCTGGCAAAATCATATGAGAGCTGCAAAGGGTACTGAATAATGTGAAACTTACTAAAACCGTGTTGAAAATTGGTGATGAGGAGGATTCAAAGAGCTCAAAAATGTATGCGTCGGCAAGATTTGTCTCCATATGGTTTTATATACAGCAGTAGATTAGGCATTTACTAACGTCTCTGGCAGAGCCGTTAGTAAATGATAGGTTAGTAGGCGAATACGTATTCATCTCATCTTCAATAAAGTACTACTCACTCTGGCAGAGACTCTGCCAGAGTGAGTAGTATGTACCTGATTTGCAAGTGCTTGAAAAACGCTCTCAAAATCAATCAAATAAACAATTCGTTGATTATCTGATAACTGCCAACAGCTCTGGCAGAGCTGTTAGTAAGCAGCTGATTAGTTGATGAGTATGCATGCCTTGCATTTTCAATGAAGTGCCTCTATCTACCATTAAACCATTAATAAATCAGCACATTAGCACATTAGCCCATTAGTAAATCAAGTACTTCTTACGCATCTCTTTGTATTGCGAAAGTGCGGGTTCCCAGCTGTCGCGGATCTCCTGTTCGGTTTTGCCGGCTATAATCTGTTCTCTTAGTTTGCTAGTGCCGGCCAGTTTGTCGAAGTAGTATGATCCGTTTGCCCCCTTCCTGAAGAAGTTGGCTTTGTCAGGGTAAGCTTTGTAGAGCTCTATCAGCCAGCTTAAATTTATTCTTCCTGTTTTGCAGAATATGTCTGTGTCGTACTTTCTCAGATCCAGACCGAAACACCTTGTTGTTGTTTGTGATGCATTGTCACGGCCACGTTTGTAAATCTTGAAGGAGAAAGGGTACTTACCCTTGAGGTCGGGATTACCCAGAACCGTAAATGCAATCAGCGGTTTTGTGCCCCTGCCCTGACTTATGACGGTCCCTTCGAACAGGCATAATGACGGGTAGAGTAGTATGGATTGTTGTGTATTGAGGTTTGGAGAAGGAGGAATAGGAACGGTGTATGGTTTACCGTGTGTGTAATTGAGCATTGTTATTATCCTGAGCTTACATTGAATTTTATTTGCGAGCCACCCCTCTCCGTTAATCATCAGTGCATACTCACCGAATGTCATTCCATGCAAAATGGGTATGGGGTTAAGTCCCACAAAAGATTTTTGCTGCTCCTCCAGAACCGGCCCGTCTACGTAGGAGTCATTTGGATTTGGTCTGTCGAGGATAATCAGCTCAATATTATTTTCTGCACATGCCTCCATAATATAATGGAGAGTGGCTAGAAAAGTATAGAATCGTGTGCCTACATCCTGCATGTCAAATATCATTACGTCCACTCCGGCAAGGTCCTCCTTTGTCGGTTTGTTCTTACCCCTGTAAAGTGAGATTGTAGGCACACCTGTCTTTACGTCAATTGAGTCATAACTGTTGCCCCCTCTGAAGCCGTGTTCGGCCCCGAATCCCTTGACAACATTGATACCCAGTGACAATAAACTATCGAGGCTCAGCTTTTTGCCGATGGTGGAGGTTTGATTTATTGTCATAGCTACATTCTTGCCAACAAGAGAGGAAATATATCTTTCTGTCTGGTCGGCTCCGGTTACAATATCGTGACCGTTCTGACCATAGATACCGGTTAAGGTTAACGCCAGCAAAATGATTGTCAGCATTGAAGATTTGGAACTTTTCATATCCTAAGTTTTAATGTTTTATCTATGCTTATATCATAGTAAATTTATTAATTCTTTTCAAACAAACTATTGTCTCTTTTGAATATCTTTGCATCCTGACCGATTAATGATAAATGAATACCGATAAAAAATTCAACAGCGACATTAGGCTCATAGCTTTTGATGCCGACGACACTCTTTGGCAGAACGAG
>CAZREC010000043.1:0-21314 GCA_964599025.1 uncultured Muribaculaceae bacterium
GGAAGGTTTTTTTGGCGACCTGTATATCACTTATTTAGTTAAAATTCCGACAAACCTTACTGAGAGTCAGAAAGCCTTATTTGTAGAATTATCAAAGACCGGATAATATAAAGAAGCCATGCAAGCCGATTATTATATAACAATAGAAGATTTCTGCACAAACTATAATGTAGAGCCATCATTTATCAACTCTCTCCAGGAAAATGGATTGATCGAAATTGAAAATGTCAATGAACCGGGGCTTATTAATGCTGATCAACTCCGTGAATTAGAAAAGATTATTAGTCTTTTTTACGATCTGGATATTAATCTGGAAGGGATAGAGACCATAAATCACCTGCTGGAAAGAATTAAGTCTATGAACTTAGAAATTATCGCACTAAGGAACAGGCTTCGTCTTTACGAAGCAAACGAAAAATATATATACCACATTAATAAAACAAGAAAAGATGAAAATAGTCATTAACAGCAAAAGGCGAATTTTTGCAATACAAAAGGAATTCAGCTCAATGTTCCCCACATTGGAAATACAATTCTATGCAAAACCAAGTAATTCAGAAGGAGTTCACTCAGAAAAGCTGGTAACACATGGCAGCAGGTCACTTAAAGACTGCAGAGCAATTCATGAGGAGGGGATTATTGAAATACTCCCAACGATGACCATCTCTGAATTAAAATCTAGATTCAGTGATATATACGGACTTAAGGCAGAGGTTTTTCATAAGCCGGTTGACGGTATACCCGGAAATCCTGTTGCCGACGACAGAGCCATGGGAGATATTTAATAATTTTAGCAACAACATCATTTACAATAAAATATAATATCATGAGTGTATCAACTAACAAAACAGTACCGGCAATACTAATAACATTAATTGTTATTCTTGCCATAACAAGCGGTTTGCTGTTAAAGGCAAACTACACAAAAAAGACAAATCTTAAGTCAGAGCTGACAAAATCAGAACTGTTAATGTCCCAAAAACTGGCAACAGAGATAGAATTGGACAAATCTAAAAAAAATGTTGCCGAATTGATGGCCAGGCTGGATGAGAAAGAAAAGGAACTTTTAGATATCCAAGGTAATTTATACGCGAGGGAAAAAAGAATCAAGGCATTATCGGGAGTAAACACCGCTCTCCTAAAAAGTCAGATTGAAGCAGCAGAGCTGAGAAAAGCAAAGGCCGACCTTGAAAAGGAGATTGCAGATCTGACGTTGAGTTACAAAGCAAGTGAAAAGGAAATTGAAAGTTATAAATCTGCTATTGGAGCTATGGAGGCCGAAAAGACCATTCTTAATGCACGGCTCGAGAAGGCATTGACCTATAACACAGATAATTTTTTAATTAATGCATCAAAGTGGCTCAAGAAAGAAAAACTTACAACAAGAGCAGTAAGAGCAAAGAAAATTACCGTTACGTTTGATATCCCTGTTAAGCTGACAGATAAGGTAAGCTTTAAATTAGTTTCTCCTTTTGGCAATATTGTAAGTTCAGAAGACAATTCAATAACACTGCTTACCAAAGAAAACATGAATTCAAAGGAGATCGTATTTACCTATACTCCCGCAGGTAAACTAGAAAAGGGGATTTATAATATTGAGATACTGTATAAAGGGAACATTATTGGTAACTCCAGAATACAATTCAGGTAATGTGTTAATATGCTAATGTGCTAATGGCTTAATGGAGGAACATAGAGACACACATTGTGTACCCTATGTATTGGTAAGGGGCGGGTTTTTCCGATACGTGCCCCGGCTTTACCCACTTCGCAGTCACAGTGCTAAAAAACAAATGCGGAAACTTATTATGCTGGTATAAACAGCTGCAAGTTTTCCGCTTGTTGTTTTTTTTAACGCACTGCTCCTTGAGTGGGTGCCCAAAGCCTCCTGGCAAGTATCTTCAAATCCCGCCCCTTATCCTTTTAGGTACACAATGTGCGTCCCCATGTTCCTTCTGGGCACACAATTTGTATATGCGTTTACTCCCTGATTGAAGCAAATTATATATATTTGCATTAGGAAAAAGCAGACCATCACATGAATACAACTTTAAAACATAAAGTGAGCGCAGTGATTATCACTTATAATTCTGCAGAAACTATTGACGCGACATTAAAAGCATTAAGCTGGTGCAATGAAATCATTGTAGTTGATTCAGGAAGCACCGACAATACCAAAGAGATTTGTTCAGAATATACCGACAAGTTTTTTTACCATCAGTTTGAAGGATATGGCCCTCAGAAACAGTATGCATCATCTTTATCAGAAAATGACTGGATACTTTCTATTGACAGTGATGAGGTTCTGTCGGAAGGATTGCAAAAAGAGCTTAAGACAATATTCTCACAGGATAGTATTCATTATTCCGGCTTTAAAATTCCAATTACCTTTGTTTTTATGGGTAAGGTATTTAAATATGGTCAGGAGTCTCACGGGAGCTGTCTGAGAGTGTTTAACCGTAGATCCGGAGGATTCGACAATGCACTTGTACATGAAAAAATACATCTTGAAGGAAAGGTAAAGACTCTTAAAAATCCTGCATATCATTATAGTCACAGGGATATTGCACATTATCTGAGTAAGCTGAACAGCTACACATCATATTCAGCCGAAACAGCCTGCAGGAGAAACAAAACGTGTAGTAAAATATTAATAATACTTAAACTTCCTGCTACGTTCTTCATTAAATACTTCATAAGACTAAATATTCTGAATGGATTTGAGGGGTTTGTGTGGTCGGTGAACTCATCTTACTATAGCTTTATAAAGCATTTGAAATTTTACGAGAAGATATATATTAAAAATCGATGACAACAATTAAGAAGCTTCCTGTCTTAATGTACCATAATGTCACTGCCGATCAGGCTTCTGCTATATCTATAACCGTAGCACAACTTGAAAGGCATTTCTGCTATATTGCAGATAATCAATATGCCTGAATCAGACTGGAGGATGTTTTAAATCCGGATTTCTGTTATCCGGAAAAACCGTTAGTGCTCACCTTCGATGACGCTTATCTGAGTAATCTTGAGTTGCTCTACCCCTTGCTTGTGAAATATAAATTGAGAGCATCAATAATGCTGCCTGTCAAATATATAGGAAAGACAAACGAATGGGATCCGGAACCACATCTGCCACTATTGGATTACAGGCATTTAAGGGAGATGAACAAGCAGTATATTGAGTTTGGAATACATGCATATGAGCACAATAATTACAGAGATCTTTCTACAGAAGAGGTTGTTCAGGATATTACTGCCTGTTTTCTCAATCTTAATAAAAACAACATCCCGTTTGTACCTGTTTTAAGTTATCCATTTGGAAAATATCCAAGGAGACATTTGCAAAAGGAACTTTTTTTTGATACTCTTAAAAGTAACGGGATAGAACTGGCATTGCGTATAGGGAACAGAATCAATATACTACCTATTGCAAATCGTTATGAGATAAAAAGAATCGATATACGTGGTACCGATTCTTTCTGGAGGTTTAAAACAAAACTAAGACTAGGAAGGTGCAAGTTTTTTTAGATACTACAATTCGCCAATCTTGTCATACATCTTTCTGAAGGTGTTCCAAGGGGTGTTTTCTCCTGCTTTCTGGTCGGTGGTCCGGCCATAAAAACCGTCAAGGAATATCTTTGTGCCTGACCACACTGTCTCCATGACTCCAAGGAAGCGTTCGCTCATCTGTTTTGATGAATTTTTCCTGAACCGGACCATATCTTCTACCTGCATTACTGCGCTGGTGGGATTTCTGAAAGGACAGGTCATTACACTCAGCCCCTTCATCGAAAACATTGCTGCTGTAAGATCTGGCCTTTCGTAGTGCCAGTCGCAAATGACAACATCTTTAGGTATCATGTCAATTGCCCTGTGGGTATTATTGTAACTCCCTTCCCAGCGACCAAGACCAATGGTTCTTCCGTCCAGCAACCTGTCGCCCCACATCCACATTCCCCGGCCCGTACCGGCCAGATGGTCGCGCAGAACACGAACCTCTCCGGCAAACAATTCCGCTTTGTCGCGTCCTGCACAACGAGGACACTTATCGTTGCCAATATCAAAGACCTCGTCCATACCTGCGTGGAAGGCATCACTTCTGAAAACATCACATATTTCGTCAATCACATCAAATAAAACAGTGTGCACCTCGGGATGTAGCGGACAGTAACTTTTCATGTTGAATCCGTTCAGGATAACCTTTGTAGTATCAGGGATTTTAGGAACCGGTGTTTCATCGAACTGAGGATAGACACTTAAAAGCTTACCCGGCCCTCTGCTGCCTGACTGATGTCCCAGCATGTCAATAAGAGGAATTAGTCTTATGTTGTGTTTCTCGCAGGTCCTTACTATTTTCCGTACCTCTCTTTTTGATAAGGCTAATGTGTCCACAAGTTCGGGATGACTTTTAAAGTTGTCTTTGTACTCAACTCTAAGAACAAGTGTGTTAACTTGTCTGGGTGAAAGTTCTGTTTCAATGAAATTTACAAATTCATCAAGAACGTCGGGAGTCGGAAGCGCAATACAGAATCCTCTCACAGGCAGCAATGTGTCCAGCCTTGACTGAGCAGTGGCCATTGTAGTGACGGCAAAAATCACCATCATAGTCAGCAGCGTGGCAGTTAGTTTTCTTTTCATATTTTAAAGTTTTTTAGTTAAAATTTGTAAAAGGTATATGGAAAACCCCGCACCTTACCTTCAGAAAGGGCACACCTGCATGTACCCAAACGTCCTATAAATTTACAAATAATTTCAGAAATACTTTATCTTTGACTACAACTGCCATAAATACCATTATGAAAAATACAATTCTCACAATCGCACTTTTCGCACTTTGCTCATGTGGAAATTCATCCAAAGAGGTTTATAAAGATCCGTCGGCACCAATTGCTAAAAGGGTGGAAGACTTGATAGAAAGGATGACACTGGAGGAGAAGGCAGGTCAGATGAACCAGTTTGTGGGTCTTGGATACATGAAAACATCGGCTGATGTATATCCCGGGGTTACAATTTCAGATGTTGAAAAATTGACAAGTGATGGATTGATTGGCTCGTTTTTACATGTTCTGACAATAGAGGATGCTAACTATCTTCAGTCTTTGGCAATGAAAAGCAGGTTGCAGATACCAATCATATTCGGAATTGATGCAATTCATGGAAACGCTAATGCCCCGGATAATACAGTATACCCTACCAACATTGGTCTGGCCTCTTGTTTTGATACATCTATGGCATATACAATTGCCCGTCAGACTGCGAAAGAGATGAGGGCCATGAATATGCACTGGACATTCAATCCTAATGTTGAGGTGGCCCGAGATCCTCGCTGGGGAAGGGTAGGAGAGACATTTGGCGAGGACCCTTATCTTGTTTCGCAAATCGGGGCACAGACAGTAAGAGGCTATCAGGGAGAGTTGAACAGCAAGGATGATGTTCTTGCCTGTATAAAGCACTTTGTTGGTGGCAGCCAGCCGGTAAACGGTGCGAACAGTGCACCTATAGATGTGTCGGAAAGAACATTAAGGGAAGTTTTCTTTCCCCCTTTTAAAAGTGGTGTAGATGCTGGAGCACTCTCACTCATGACTGCTCATAATGAGGTGAATGGAATTCCTTGTCATTCAAATGGCTGGCTTGTCGATGAAGTGCTTCGTAAGGAGTGGGGTTTCAAAGGTTTTATAGTCAGCGACTGGATGGATATAGAACTTCTTAACACTGGTCATGCAACTGCAGAAAACCTGAAAGAGGCAATATATCAGTCAATAATGGCAGGGATAGACATGCACATGCATGGTATAAACTGGAACGAGAATGTGTGCGAACTTGTACGGGAAGGGCGCATTTCTGAAAAGAGAATCGATGAATCTGTAAGACGTATCCTTACAATGAAGTTCCGTCTAGGATTGTTTGAAGAGCCCTTTGCCGACCCGGACAAAACAATGACTGTCCGTCTTTGCAATGAGCATAGGGCAACGGCACTTGAGGCATCACGAAACTCAATAGTCCTTCTTAAAAATGATGGAATCCTTCCAATAGACGAGAATAAGTACAAAAGAGTTTTTTTAACAGGCATTAACGCAAACGACCATAATATCCTTGGAGACTGGTCGGCCCCACAGAAAGAGGAGAATGTAATAACTGTACTGGAGGGTATCAAAGAGGTTGCGCCGGGCTGTTCCATATCTTTTGTAGATCAGGGCTGGGACCCGCGCAATATGGACCCTTCTAAGGTTCGACAGGCAGAACTTGAGGCAAGAAAAAGCGACCTTAATATTGTTGTTGCGGGAGAGTACATGAACCGGACAATGTGGAACGACCGCACATGTGGAGAGAATGCCGACCGTACCGACATTAATCTGGTTGGACTTCAGGGTGAGCTGATTAAAAGGGTCGCTTCTTCTGGCAAACCGACTATACTTGTTCTTATTACCGGCAGGCCACTCTCAACTGAGTGGGCTTCGGAGAACCTTCCTGCTATCATTAATGGATGGGAGCCAGGAATGTACGGAGGAAGAGCAATTGCCGAGATAATATACGGGAAAGTGAACCCTTCTGGAAAGCTTCCAATAACAATTCCCCGCACCACGGGTCAGATTCAGATGGTATACAACCACAAGCCGACAATATTCGAACATCGGTATGTTATAACACCTAGTACTCCTCTGTATCCTTTTGGGTACGGCCTTTCCTATACTCAATATGAGTATTCAAACCTTCGGTTATCTTCGGATAGTAATGCAGCAAGTGAAATTAATAATGGTGAGAATGTGGACGTAACTGTCACTGTAAAAAATACCGGCAACAGAGATGGCGTAGAGATTGTGCAGCTATATATCAGGGACCGCTTCAGCAGCGTGACTCGTCCTGTAAAGGAGCTGAAAGATTTTGCAAGAGTATCGCTTAAAGCGGGAGAGAGCAAGGAGGTTAAATTCAGGATTACACCGGAGAAACTCATGTTTCTGGACAAAAACCTCAAGCCTGTACTGGAACCAGGAGAGTTCATTGTTATGGTTGGTGCATCTTCGCAGGACGCCGATCTGCTTACCAAAAGTTTTTTCGTCAGATAGAGGGGTACTTGGGGGGGTACTTGGGGACGCACATTGTGTACCTATAAAAGGATAAGGGGCGGGATTTGAAGATAATTGCCAGGAAGCTTTGGGCACCCACTTAAGGAACAGTGCGTTAAAAAAAACAACAAGCGGAAAACATGCAGCCCTTAATACTGGCATAATAAGTTTTCGCATTTGTTTTTTAGCACTGTGACTGCGAAGTGGGTAAAGCTGGGGCACGTATCGGAAAATTCCGCCCCTTACCGGTGAGCAGGGTACACAATGTGACTCCCCAAGTACTTCTCAACGTCTCGCAGTTCTACAAACGACTCATTAAGTTTATGGTATTGAAGCACATCGGAGTCCTTCAGACCGGAACCAGTGAGCATTATTACCACAGAGGCGTTTTGTTCAATTTTACCTTGCTCGCGGAGCTTTTTTACAGCATAAAGCGATGTTGCCGATGCAGGTTCTACAAAGTAGCCCGATTCAGCCAGTCGCCTCTGAGATTCCAATATCTCCTCCTCTGTCACACTTTCAGCCAGCCACCCGTACTTATAGGCCTTGTCTATGATTTCATCGCCACCCATGGGATTTCCGGTAGTAATTGCCTCGGCTACTGTATGAAAGTTGGAAAATGGTATGACCTCTCTCTTGCCTTGCTTAATGGCACTCACGATTGGGCTGTTATTCAAGGCCTGTACCACTATCATTTTGGGTAATCTGTCAATTATTCCTGCCCTTTTAAGTTCGTTGTACCCCTTGAAAATTCCGCGGATATGCCCGCATGCCGATGTTGGTATGGCAATGTAATCCGGGACCTCCCCATCCATCTGCTCAAACATTTCAAATGCTGTTATCTTATAACCCTCCACACGAACCGGACCATTACCTGACACAATTCTCAGGTTAAGTTTCTTTGCCAGACCCAGAACCTGCTTCTTCATCTCGGAATAATCAGGAGCAATTATTTTCAAGACAGTGGCACCATGAATACCCATGGCCATAATCTTCTCCTTCGGGGTGAACTCAGGGACAAAAACGATAATCTTTATACCTGATTTTGCACCATAAGCCGAGATTGAGCTTCCCATGTTACCGGTAGAGATAGTGGCACTTACAGATTCACCCATCTCCATGGCCATAGCTATACAGGCAAGTGAACCCCTGTCCTTGAAGCTCCAGGTGGGGTTTTGCGTTTCGTTCTTCAGAAACAAGTTGTCAAGTCCGGTAAAATCCAGCAGTTTTTTGTCGGCTTTTATAAGTGCAGTATTACCCTCACCTAGTGAAATTGAGCTGTTAATTGAATTAAAAGGCAGAAAGTCGGCAAACCTCTCCCATAAATATTTGCCCGTCCTTATTTTTGCATCCTCGAGTCCATCTATAAAAACCTCAAGTGATTCTCCGTTTTCTGCAAACTCCTCTATCCTTTCAAAAGAGTATTCCAGATTAGTGAGAGTAGAGACCAGTTTAACACCGCTCTTCATTATGCAGATTATTTGCCCTGTTAATATTTGCCAATCGGCATCATGTACAAAGGCTCCTCCTCTTCCGGAAGCTGCATTATCGCTTTAACGCTGGCATCTACAAATGCCCCTATTGCACATGTTCCAAGATGAAGTGCTTCTGCCTGAAGATATACGTTTTGGGCAGAGTGGCCAAGATCCATGCAGACATATCTTTCACGACCCCTTTCGCCGTACTTCTTTGTCATTCTGCTGTAAATTGCGCTGTAGAAAAGGCATGCAGGAGCCACTTCAATCATCTTCTGATTATATGAGGCCACAGCCAGCTCTTTCTTTACATCTTTTGCAATAACTCTCACAATAGAATGATTCTGAGCACTATATCTGTAAACTCCAGGTTCTATGCCTTTAATGTTGCCTACAAGCAGATAGAGTTCAAGAGGATAGAGTGCCCCGGCAGATGGCGCGGTTCTGAAACCACCTCTTGTCTGAGGGAAATCGAGAGGCTTTGTCACTCCGTAGGCTGCCCATAAAATCTGCGATATGTTTTCAACAGTTACTCCGTCACTTAAGAATTTCCTTTGAGATCTTCTTGTAGCCATTGTCTCCTCTACGGAAACACTCCCTTTAAGACTAGGAGGGGGCAGTTTGTATGTTAATTGTTCTCCAGTCACTTTTTCCTGTGCAGGGCTGAAAACCGGCAATAACGCCAGCACAAATAAGCAAATAAATAATTTAGTTTTCATGGGGATATGTTTTTAAGCTGTTTTTTCCCAAATATACAAATTTTAGGTATTTGGGGTGTACATGGGGACGCATATTGTATACCTTGCTTAATGGGTTAATGTGTAAGGGGCTGGATTTGCATCTTAAATATTGATAATGTAATTGTTTGAATGGTCGTTGCATGGAGCGTTTGGGTACCCACTCAGTGAGAGAAGCGTATAAAAAACAGGAAGTAAAAGTAGTAGCCGTTCACACCCACCTACTCTTGGTTTTGCCTCTGTTTTTTAGCGGAACGAACGCAAAGTGGGTAAACGCGGTGCACAGACCATGAAGGCAATTACATGTCTAGAAAAAAAGAGATGCAATACGAAGTGGGTAAAGCCGGGGCACGTATCGGAAAATCCCGCACCTTACCGATACATAGGGTACACAATGTGCGTCCCCGTATACCCCATGCCAGCTTTTTTTCGTACATTCGCGGCCTAAAAATTTACTGAATGGTTTCATGTGACGGTTTGTGTGTAGAGTTTGGCGGGAGTGTCTTGTTTGAGAATATCTCTTTTGTAATCAACGAAAAAGACAGAATAGCCCTGATGGGTAAAAACGGAGCCGGAAAGTCCACCCTGCTCAAGATCCTTGCAGGGGCACGTCAGCCGTCGAGAGGAGTGATCTCAGCACCAAAAGACTCAGTAATCGCATATCTTCCTCAGCATCTTATGACAGAAGATGGCAGGACAGTCTTTGATGAGACAGCTATGGCCTTCTCTCACCTGCACGATATTGAGGCAAAAATTGCAGAGATAAACAAGCAGCTGGAAGAGCGTACAGACTACGATTCCGACGAATATTACAAGCTCATTGAGGAGCTTACATCTGTGAGTGAAAAGTATTATGCCATAGATATATCAAATTATGAGGAGGATGTAGAAAAGGTACTTCTTGGTCTGGGCTTTATGAGGGAAGATTTCCACAGACAGACAACGGAGTTCAGCGGGGGATGGAGGATGCGAATAGAACTTGCAAAGATCCTTCTGCGGAAGCCCGATGTAATACTGCTGGACGAGCCTACAAATCACCTCGATATGGAGTCCATAATGTGGCTTGAAGATTTTCTGATAAATCAGGCAAAGGCAGTTGTGCTAATATCGCACGACAGGTCATTTGTAGACAGAGTGACAAACAGAACCATAGAACTGACTATGGGGAGGATATACGACTACAAGGTAAACTACTCACATTATCTGGAGTTACGCAAGGAGCGGAGGGAACAGCAGCAGAAGGCATATGAGGAACAACAGAAGATGATTGCCGAAACCAGAGATTTTATTGAACGATTCAAGGGAACATACTCAAAAACAAATCAGGTACAGTCGCGGGTGAAGAGTCTTGAAAAACTTGACATACTTGAGGTTGACGAGATAGATACCTCGGCTCTCAGACTTAAGTTTCCTCCATCGCCCCGCTCAGGCAACTATCCCGTGATAATGGACTCAGTTGGCAAAACATACGGCGACAGGAATGTTTTCGCCAATGCTACAATTACAGTGGACAGAGGCGATAAAGTAGCATTTGTAGGAAGAAATGGCGAGGGAAAATCGACACTGGTAAAATGTATAATGAAGGAGATTGAGCATGAAGGAAAACTGACACTTGGACATAATGTGCAGATAGGTTATTTTGCACAGAACCAAGCCTCCCTTCTGGATGAAAATCTCACAGTTTTTCAGACAATTGACGATGTTGCGGTAGGGGACATCAGGTCAAAAATCAGGGACCTTCTGGGTGCCTTCATGTTTGGCAGGGACGATGTGGACAAAAAAGTAAAAGTATTGTCCGGTGGGGAGAGAACCCGTCTTGCAATGGTTAAGCTGCTTCTGGAACCGGTTAATCTGCTTATACTCGATGAGCCCACCAATCACCTTGATATGCGCACCAAAGACATTCTCAAACAGGCACTTGTCTCTTTCGATGGCACTTTGATAGTAGTCTCTCACGACCGTGATTTTCTGGATGGCCTTGTTTCAAAGGTGTACGAGTTTGGCAACAAGAAGGTGACGGAGCATCTGGAGACAATTCAAGGTTTTCTGGAGAAGAAGCGAATGCAGCACTTGCGGGAGATAGAGCTAAGCGGCAAATAGCAGGCAGCCGCAATTTAGGAGATTAGCTCCATGAAGCTCTTTTTGTACGCGTCCGATATTGGGATTAAACTTTTCCCAAATATAATTCTGTTATGCTCAATTGTTTTAACCTTTATTACATTTACAATGAATGAGCGATGAACTCGGGCAAACACTTGTGAAGGAAGAGAGGTTTCAATACTTTTTAATGTCGAGAGAGTTAATATCTTGCCGGAACTTTCTGTGTAAATGGCAACATAATCTCTTACAGCTTCAAGGTAAATGATATCGTTAAAATCTATTCTGTGTAATTTATAATCTGCTTTTACCATTAAACTGCCCGATTCAGGGAACACAGTTGGAACAGCACCAGAAATATAACGCTGAGCTTTTAATGCAGATTTTAAAAAATCGGTATAGCTTATCGGTTTTAATAAATAATCAATGGCATCCGCTTTAAAGCCATCCAGTGCATAATGGTCGAACGCAGTGGTAAAGATTACTTTAGTTTTGAATGTGTCTATTATAGAGGCCAATTGAAGCCCGGAAAGATCGGGCATCTGAATGTCAAGAAAAATTAAATCCACTTCTTTGGTTTTCAGGGCAGTAAGTGCATCTATTGCACAATTATAACAACCGTACAGCTCGAGAAAAGGAGTCTGATTTATATAAGAGGCAATCAGATCCAGGGCAAGAGGTTCGTCATCTACAGCAATACATTTAATCTTCATAACCATTTATGTTAGTAGGAACAATCACGCGTGCATAAAATTCATTTCCACGGTTTTCTGTAATAAGCAGATCTCTATTTGGAAAGAGCATTGAGAGACGCTTGCGAAGGTTCTCCAGACCAATTCCGGAGCCGCTTTTATCTTCATTTGTTTTTGGGAACGAACTATTTCTTACAGAGCATATTACCCTATTCTCTGATTCAATCTCAATTTTTATTTCTATAAATGATGGCTCTTTTGGATTGACTCCGTGTTTGAATGCATTTTCCACTAAAGAAATGAAAAGCAGAGGAGGAATTGTTATACCAAAATCATTTTCCGGCATGTCTAATGTAACAGTGACGTTTTTAGAGAGTCTCAATTTCATGAGGTTGCAATACCCCTCTACAAATTCCATCTCCTTTATCAAGGGAATTTTCTCTCTGGACGCTTCATATAATTGATATCGCAGCATCTCGCTAAGACTATGGACCGCAAACTGAGCCTTTTCCTGATTAAAAGCAATCAATGCATAGATATTATTGAGAGAATTAAACAGAAAATGAGGATTAATCTGACTCTTTAATTGCTGCAATTCAGCAGCAGTATTTTCTTTTTCAAGTTGTTGCATTCTGGATTGAACGTCATACCAACGCCCGGTCATTTTAATTGCCACACTCACGCAAACAACAAGTGTCTGAATAATTATATTTACGATAATTGGCATACCCTCTCTTACATGAGGATCGGGCTGGTGGGCAGAATCGAATACCATAAAGGCATCTCTCATTAAATTGGATAAATAGCTTAATGCCACAATTATTATAAAGTTCCATAATATGAACCTGGAGAGGTCCTTATTAAACAAAAAGCGATTGATCAGGAAGTGGTAGTTGACATAAAAAATAATGATAAAGGCTAAAGGCATTAGAAATACACCAAAACTATTATCCAATGGTATTGATTCCCCCTTTAATATCGCAAATATATAGGGCATGGATATAATTCCACCCCAAATGAGCAGATGGATCAGAATCTCAATTTTTTTGTTCGTTTTAGGCAACATACCGGTTATATTTATATGTGAAGATAAGGATTTTATAATTATTCGTAACGAAGCGCAACTATAGGGTCCAATTGTGAGGCCTTTTTTGCCGGATACCAACCGAAGAACACACCTGTGGCAAAGCATACACAAAACGAAAGCATGATAGATGCGATATTAACTATAAATGGCCATCCAAGTATTGATGAAGCAATGAAAGTAAGCACTATCCCAAACAAGATTCCCACTACCCCTCCAATCAGCGAAATGATTATAGACTCGGTGAGAAACTGCATAAGAATATCCCACTTTAAGGCACCAATGGCCATTCTTAGTCCAATCTCCTTTATGCGCTCAGTAACCGTAACATACATAATATTCATAATGCCTATGCCTCCAACAATCAGCGAAATTGCTGCAATAGCAGCTAAAAGGGCAGTAAGCATTCCTGTGACATTAGAGATCATAGATAACATCTCTGCCTGTGTCCTTATTTCAAAGTCCGGTTCATCTGTTGGCTGAAGCTTATGAGTGCGTTTTAGGATTGAGGACAGCTCCGATACAGCAGCCGCAGAACGTTCTTCTGTAAGAGCATTAGCAAATATTGTATGATAGTGGGTTATTGCCAGTATCCTTTTTTGAACAGTCGTATATGGCAGATAGACAATATTATCCTGATCTTGTCCCATAGCATTTTGCCCCTTCGATTCCAGAATACCTATTACCTTAAGAGGCAAATTGTTGAATCTTATGAATTGCCCTATTGGATATGTTCCGTCGGAAAAAAGTTCATCTACTATGGTTTTTCCTATAAGGCACACCTTGGCGGCATTATCCACATCATTTTGTGAAAAAAGAATTCCTCGTTCGAGTTTAATTTCGCGAATAGAAAAGAATGGGATATCTACCCCTTGAAGAGATGATGGAGTATTATTTGTCCCGTAAACCAATTGTCCGCTTGCGTTTACAGAAGGTGAAACTGATTTTATCTCTTTCGCCTCTCTTTTAATTGCATCAACATCCTCTTTTGTAAGTGTCTTGGCGTTTGAAGCCCCCATACTTACACCCCCCTTTTGTTGCGAAGCTGGTGCAACGAAGATCATGTTTGAGCCGGTTGAAGAGATTTCGTCCCTGATATTTTGTGTTGAGGCCTGTCCGAGGGCAATCATAGCAATTACTGATGAGATACCTATGATGATTCCCAACATTGTCAATATGGCCCTTGTTTTATTTCTTAGAAGTGCATTATATGCTATTCTAATATAGTTATACCATTTCATAATTAAATATTTAAAGGTCATTATTATCCAAAACCGGAAGTTGAGCCAATGCCTCTTCTGCAGAAAGCTGAATTATTGGAGAGTCACTTACAATCAATCCATCCTTAAGACGAATGGCCCTGGTAGTGAAATTTGCAATATCGGGCTCGTGGGTGACAAAGACAATGCATTTACCCTCCGAATTCAACTTTTGAAACAGTGTCATAATCTCGTAGGATGTCCGTGTATCCAGATTACCGGTAGCCTCATCTGCCAGAATTAATACAGGGTCATTTACCAAGGCCCGGGCAATAGCCACTCTTTGCTGCTGACCTCCGCTAAGTTGATTTGAATAGTGCCTGCTTCTGTCGCTGAGTCCTACAAGGTTAAGAGTGTGCATCGCTTTCTCTTTTCTCTCTTTAGGAGAAACTGTAGAATTATATAAAAGGGGTAACTCAACGTTCTCCAATGCAGAAGTACGGGGTAGAAGGTTATATGACTGAAAGACAAAGCCTATTTTGCGATTTCTTATCTTTGAAAGCTCTTTGTCATCTCTGTCGGAGACTGGTGTCCCATCTATAAAGTATTCACCGGATGTTGGCTTGTCCAGACAGCCCAGTATATTCAACAATGTGCTTTTCCCTGAACCACTCGCCCCCATTATCGAAACAAACTCCCCTTCATTTACTCCGAATGAGACAGACCTCAAGGCATGTACCTTCTCTGAACCCATTATGAATGAGCGTGTAAGCTTCTCTATTCTCAATATTTCATTTTTCATCTCTCACTTATGTTATAATGCAGCATGCCCACCTCCCGGAGGAGGAGTTGGCAATATACTTGCAGATGATTTTTTTGTAACTGTCTTTTCTATTCCAACAACAAGTTCATCGCCACTTTTGACTCCGGACAATATTATGGATGTTATTCCGTCAGTTGCCCCTGCTGTAACAGGAACTGCTTTTATCCCTTTTTCTGTTTTAACCCATACCTTGTTTCCTTTTATATCACCATTTTCTACTATATAATTACCAGTATTTGCCGGATCAGGGGTAAAATAAAGTGCCTCTGCGGGGACGCAAATTCCCTTTGGTGACTGTGTTACTATTGATATGTTAGCAGTCATACCGGGAAAAAGCTTTTCTTCGGGATTTGGTGCAGAGATAATAACGGTATAGGTAACAACATTCTGTACAACTGCAGGTTCCAGTCGTATTTGTGAAACGGTACCACTGAATTTCTCTCCCGGATATGTGTCAACAGTGAAGCTGGCATTCTGACCTATCTGGATTCTTCCGATATCGGCTTCGTCTACTTTTGCCTCCACTTGCATCTTTGTCAAATCATTTGCAATTGTGAAGAGGGTTGGGGTATTGAATGACGCTGCAACTGTCTGTCCTTCGTCAACGGCACGGTTTAGTACACGTCCGGAAATGGGAGAGTATATGTCTGCATAAGAGAGGTTAATCAGTGCCTGCTCAAGGTCGGCTTTTGCGTTTGTCAACGAATTCACTGCGCTTGCCAGGCGATTTGTTGCATCTTCAAGACTTGCTGCGGTTGCTGCATTTTTGTCAAAAAGGGTCTTGGTCCTGTCATAATTCTGTTTAGCAAAGAGAGAGTCACTTTTCGCATTATTTAATGATGACCGGCTCTGCCTTACTCTCTCAGAAAGGGTAGACTTGTCTAGTTCTGCCAGTAATTCTCCCTTTTTGACCAGAGAGTTGAAGTCGGCATGAATTTTCTTGACTATACCCGAGACCTGGGTTCCAACATCTACTTTGATTACCGGCTGGATATTTCCACTTGCTGTTACTGTCAGTTCGAATTCCCCTTCGTGAGCAACATATGTTATTAGTTGAGTGTCAGGGTTACTGCCTTTTTTTATAAACGGTATCGCAATCAAGGCAATGACTACTATACTTGCCATTAAGATGATAATCTTCTTTTTCATTTTTTTAAATATTTGTTATATCACTATTTCAAGACCCATATAAACATCCAGTACCTTCCTGTTCAGAATATAGCTGTACTTGCTTTGCAGATAATTGTTTAATGCATTCAGATAGTTGTTTTGCTGCTGAAGAAGTTCGGCAGTTGATATCAGACCGGCACTGTATTGTATCCTGTAAGAGTCGTAATTTTCTTTATAGGCTTTATATCCGGTCTCTGCTGCGCTGTATTTGTTCTCTTCTGTAATTACACCGTTGTACTCTTGTTCCAACTGAACCAATATATTAATTTCAGTCTCTTTGGCATCAATTTCTGCCTGTTCATGACGGTATTGACTCTGTTTTACATTGGATTTAGCCTTTCCTCTGTTCCAAAGGGGAATATTTACAGATAGTGAGAGTTGTTCGTTCAGATTGTTTGTAAACTGGTTGTTCAAGGATGTTGTGCCACCTGAATATCCGGTTGATACAGAGCCGCCTATGGAAATTGCGGGAGTTAATCCTCCTTTGGCAATTTTAACATCAAGGGCAGCCATGTCAATATTCTGACGACTTATTTTTATGTCCGGCAACCAGCTTAGAGTAGTTTCCAGAAAATTTTTCAGATCGGGCAGCGGAAACTTATTTATTGGAATATCCGCATCGGGAGGCAGAACCTCTATATTTGCAGAAGGCTCTATGCTGAGATATTTTTTTAACTCCAGAACAGCACTCTCGCGCTTAATCCGGCTGTTAATATAGTTAAACCTGTCACTGGCGACCTGGGCATCGAGTAAGAGATAGTCACTTTTCAGTATTTTGCCGGCACTTAATTGCACTTCTCCCAATTTACACTGCTCTTCGCTTATTTTCAAAACCTCATTCTGATATCTCTGCAGTTCGTCATTCATGAGAACAGTCAGAAATGACTTTATAACATTTATCACTAACAGATTTTGAGCTTGTGATATTTTAGTTCCGGACTGCTCCAGAAGTAGTTGATTCTTCCGGATGCTATTTATACTTTGTCCACCATTATAAAGAGTTACCTGAGAACTTAAACTGTAATTACCATTGAGAACGGTGTTAGCTGTCTGGCTTTTCTTGCTGTCGGACAAACCTTGAGTAAGAGATCCGCTAAGATTGGGTAACAAGTCCATCTTAGACTGTTTCAGCTCCTCTTCGGCACTCTCTTTGGCTATCAGAAGCTTTTGGCGATTATAATTATTTTCCAAAGCATAACCAATAGCATCGTTAATCGTCATTTTTAGAGTGGGGCCGCTCTGTTGGGCAAAGATTGTCCCCCATGCAACCAACATCATAATTGTCAATACTCTTTTCATTGTTTTTCTTTATCTTGTTGGCACAAAACTATAAAGGGGACAATGAGCACCCAAACGACATCTATACGCAGGCAGGTTTTACCGACAGAAAGTAAATATTTACCGACCAATTCGATTTTTCATTAATTTTAGTCTATAAACATATCACCATGAAAACACTTCTTACAATGCTCATGACCATGACCGTGATAGCGGTACAGGCCCAGTTTCAGATATCTGCTCCAGGGGTAAAATGGGAAGACTCCTACTCATTTGACCGTTGCAACAACTTTAAGGTAGAGCTTTATGCAAAGAACAATGAGCTAATGCGTACTCTCGAATACAAAACATATTACCAGAGCAACGGGAAGGACTTTATAGTCGTTCTGGCAGGCAAGGGGAGAGGGGACGACATTGAGACGGTTTTTGACCTTAAGAATGAGGTTGCAATTCAGATATTTGCGAGCGATGCCCCCGAACCAATGTATAATGCAGGTCGTTTTAAGTATCCCGCAGCCGACGAGCTGAAAAAGCTGGAGATTGTACCAACAGAGGAAACCCGTACCATTGCAGGTTTTCTGTGTAAGAAATACACATATACATACAAAAAAATCTTTGGTTCGGTATGGATCACCAATCAGGTTACCCTGCCGAACGATTACGGAATATTCCGGGCTGCAAAGATGAGTGCCTTGCACAACACTCTTTCTGCCGATGGTTTTGTTGTCGAAATGACAACAGAGGATGCTAAAGGAGGCAAGACAATCCTGACAACTGTTTCTATTGGCAACAATGAAAAGTTCACAAAGGTTCTCAATGGTGTTAAAATGGGAACAGCAATCAATAAGGTTAATTATTACACTTTCTGAATTTATAATATTTAAGTACATATGATACGTCCCCATACATCTCTCTCTGCATGCCTGTTATGCATTCTGCTTGCCTTTAGTTTTGTTTTTCCTGTAACTTTGCCGGCCCGGCCGGAAAACGTGGTTTTGAAAAACCCGCTTGTATTTGGTAATAACAGGATTACCCTCATATCTCCGACTCTTTTCAGACTTGAATATGCAGAAGAGGGTATGTTCCTCGATTACCCTACAATGTTTGCCTGTTCGAGGGATACTCTTTTAAAGGAGTTCAAGATTACATCACTGGGTGGAAACCGGTATCAGATAGAAACTTCTGCGCTGAGGATTATTTACGATAACGATAATTTTCCTTTCGGGTTACTCAATTTTGAGGCATTCTTCAAGATTGGCGGAAAAGAGAAAAGGTTTACAATAAGGAACATCCATAAAAACAATCTTGGTGGAGCTGTCTCTACACTTGACAGGGTTGACAAGCCAATACCGTTGAATGACGGGCTGCTGAGCCGTGATGGCTGGTATATAATCAACGATGCCGGAAAGGAGATACTTGTCGACAACTGGATTGCACAGAGGGACAAGGGGCATGTACAGGATCTGTATTGTTTTATCTATGGCGACGACTACAAAGGGGCGCTAAGGGACCTGGGCAGGATAAGCGGAAACGTTCCTATGACACGGAAGTATGTTCATGGTGTATGGTATTGCCGTTACTGGCCCTACACATCCGCAGAGTATATGGAGCTTGTGTCGGGTTACAAAGAACATGATTTCCCGCTGGATATGATGGTGTTTGACATGGATTGGCACACTGTTGATGCAAAGGTGGGTACGGGCCATGCCGGTAACAGGGGGTGGACAGGATATACATGGAACAGGGAGCTGATTCCTGATCCTGAGGGATTGATTGGCAAGTTGCTGGAGGAGAAGATACATGTTTGCCTTAACGAGCATCCTCATGACGGAATCCGTCCTAACGAGGAGCAATATCAGGCTTTTATGAGGGCTATGGGCTGGGAGGCCAACGGAGAGACAATTCTGTTTGATGCTTCGGACAGAACATACATGGAGAACTTCCTGAAATATGCGCATGGCCCGGGTTGGGACATGGGTATTGCCTTCTGGTGGCTCGACTGGCAGCAGGATTATCTGTATCCTTATGTGAGGGGAACAAACATGAACCACCTGAGCTGGCTGAACAAGCTCTATTACGAAGATTCTTCACGTGAAGGGTTACGTGGTGCGGGTTACAGCAGATGGGCCGGCTGGGGCGATCACCGTTACCCTATACAGTTTTCGGGTGATGCGCATGCCAACTGGGCGATGCTGGCCTTTGAAGTGGAGCTCACTGCTACCAGCGGGAACGCCGGTTGTTATTACTGGGCGCATGATATTGGAGGTTTCTATGAAGGTGAAAACCCCGAGATGTTTGCCCGCTGGACACAGTTTGGGGCACTAAGTGCCGCATTGAGGGTGCATTCACAGAAAGCGGGCAAAATAGACCGCCGGCCCTGGATCTGGGGAGAGCAAGCCACCAACTCCATGCGCAAGGCTTACCATTTCCGTTCTCAAATAATGCCTTATATCTACTCAAGCGTATGGCAGACACATAAAACCATGGTTCCTCTGAGCAGGGCGATGTACATAGACTACGGCAATGATGAGGAGTCTTACAATAACCCGCAGCAATTCATGTTTGGCGACCTGCTTCTTGCGGCCCCCATCACAACAGCCGGCGGGGGTGAAAATCTTGTGGCTTCGCAAACGGTTTGGTTTCCCAAAGGCAAAACGCCGGATTCGCTCAATTCGCCCAAAGTAGGACAATCCGAAGTCACTTGGTACGATTTTTTTGATTCAACGCCATACAAGGGAGGTTCTAAAGTAGTTGTAAAAAAAGGGATAGACGAATTTCCTCTGTTTGTCAAAGGGGGATATCTTCTCCCAATGCAACCCTATACAGAACGCCCTGCCTCAACACCACTCACTCACCTGATCCTCAAAGCCTGGCCGGGAGCCGATGGTTCTGACAACAGCTACACCCTTTATGAGGATGACGGGCTGACTACAGACTACCTTAAGGGCAGCTATGCTACAACAGAGTTAAAATACAAAAGAACAGGAAACAAGATTCTGCTGACAGTTGCACCAACCAAGGGCACATACACCGGTCAGCCCCAAAGCAGATCATACACCTTTGAACTGGCAGGCATAAAAGAGATTGGGGAGGTTGTCGATGTACGGGAGATATCGAAAATATCGGAGTCGAATAACCAGAAAGAACATAGTGGTCAGGAAAAGCCTAATAATCAGAGAGTCTTGGGCATCAGGAGAGAGTCCGGCAATAAAGAATCAAAGCCGGAAGCCAGATTCAATAAGACCACAGGGATCTACACAATTGAGGTTGGCAGCCGTTCAATAAGAGAGCCGCTGGTGCTGGAGCTGGAGCTAAAACCTTGCCACAGTTTTGCGCAAGTAGTTAATTAATAGCTATTTAGAGAGTGTGTTTTTTCAATAATGCTTTTCGAGGAATTTATTTCTGAAAAGTCTTATTGTTATTATGCACATAGTGAGACAATTGCACAAAACTGTGGCAAGGTCCAACTTCCCCCAAAAAAACAGATGCAACTTTACAATAGTAGACTTTTTCATAATGATTATAAATTTATAATAATTATTTCAAAAGTCTCTTGTTATTATGATTTTAACAAGAAAATTCAACGAATTGCACGATTCGTTCAACGAACGAAAGATACTCCGTTGATGTTTCCCATATAGTTAAGAAGCTAACGTTGCAGTAGTTTTTAGCAACACGATGATTTACATTGA
>CAZREC010000044.1:0-21183 GCA_964599025.1 uncultured Muribaculaceae bacterium
ATGAAGCAATAGACATACTTCTCAAGCTTATTGAGGATGACATTCGCAAAAAACAAGATAATTCATAATAAAAAATAATCTAATGAAAATCAAAAAACTACTTTTAGCAGCTTCACTTTTCCTTAGTGTAAATATCGCCCTTAGCCAATCATCACCCTATTATGTCAATCCTGACGATTCTGATTACACAGAAAGTTGTACTTCTATTATGGTTGGAAAAGGTGCCAGTACAGACGGTTCCGTTATGACCGCTCATACTTGTGATTCCAACTACAGAACATGGCTGGAAATAACGCAAAGAAAGAGCTACAAAGCCGGAGACACAGAACCTGTATACTGGGGAACACTTCACAATGAGGAGGTTTGGGACATGAGAAATGTTACTGAAAAAGGTAGAATACCTGCAGTAACTGAGACCTATGCTTATCTGAATACAGCCTATCCGTGTATGAATGAAAAGCAATTAGCCATTGGAGAAACCACAATTACAGGTAAAGATACACTTGAAAACAAAAGTGGCCTGTTTCCAATTGAAGAGCTTGAGAGAATTGCTCTGCAGAGATGTACCACAGCAAGAGACGCTATTAAGCTGATTGGAAAACTTGCAGAACTTTACGGTTATGGTGATTCAGGAGAATGTATAACAATTGCTGACAAGAAAGAGGTATGGCACCTGGAAATTTTCGGGTCAGGGCCGGGTAAACCAAGTTCTATATGGGTTGCTCAGAGAATACCGGATGACCATGTTGGAATATCTGCAAACATACCAAGGATATCGGTAGTCAATTTCGCCGATAAGGATAATTTTATGTATAGTTCTGATATAAAGGAGAGAACAAAGAAATTAGGACTTTGGGATGGTACATCTGAATTTAAATTCTGGAAAATTGTAAGTGGCAGTAAGCCGTTTTCGTTCAGGGAGTACTTTGTATTTAACACATTAGCTCCCTCTCTTGGTTTGAAATTCGATAGCGAGGAACTTCCTTTCTCGGTCAAGCCAGATAAAAAGGTATCTGTCAGGGATGTAATGGCTCTTTACAGACAAACATATGAAGGAACCGAATTTGACCAGACCAGAAACCTCTCTGCTGAGGTCACAAGAAGAGATCCTATAAAAGGGGAATATAAAGAGAAGATAAAGCCGGTGTCAAACTTTATGAGTAACGACATGCGGACGCTGCTAAACAGTATCAAGCCTGGAGTAACTGAGAGAATAAGAGGTATTGCGGTAATTCAGTGTGCATATTCACACATAATACAATTGAGAGACTGGCTGCCGGATGAGGTAGGTGGTATTGCTTACTTTGCATTTGATAACCCGGCCCAAAGCCCGCGAATCCCCATTTATTCAGGTACAATGTACCTTCCTAAGAGTTTTGGAATATGTGCACAGGTAAGATTCAGGGAAGATGCTGCAGCATGGTCCTTCAGAGAAACAAACAGGATTGCAACTATAAACTGGGACAGAACAAGAAATCTTATTGAACCTCAGATAAGAAAATTTGAAGATATGATCTTTAATCAAGCTCCTTTGGTAGAAGAGACCGCTGTAAGGCTTATCAGGGAGGGTAAAAACAATGAGGCGAAAGTATTTCTTACTGATTATACAAACAATTTTGCAAGTCTGACAATGCAGAGGTGGCAGGAACTTAAATCTGAGCTCTGGACAATATTTGCCAGGAGTATGTAGGTAAATCTTTGCTGTGATATTTGAAAAAAGAGGTGTTTACCTCTTTTTTTTTGCTTCAATAATGTCTACCTTTGCCGAGTTTGTAAAATTTTTTTAATCGAATTGATAATGGGCGACAGTAAACCGGCAGCACTTCTCCTCGAAAGTGGTGCAGAATTTAGAGGATTCTCTTTTGGATACGACCAAGCCATTGATGGTGAGGTCGTTTTTTCTACTGCAATGGTAGGTTATCCGGAGAGTCTGACAGATCCTTCATACTCGGGACAAATTTTATGTGTATCATATCCCTTGGTTGGAAACTACGGGGTACCAAATGACACAATCTTAAATAATCTCTCTGCTCTTTTTGAGTCAGAAAAGATACATGTAAGGGGACTTATAATATCTGACTACTCGTTTAATTATAGCCACTGGAACGCAGCTAAAAGTCTGGATACATGGCTCAAGGAATTCAAGATTCCCGGAATTTTTGGTATAGACACAAGAGAGCTTACCAAGGTTCTTAGAGAGAGTGGAACAATGCTTGGAAAAATAATTCCAGAGGGTACCTCTTTAGATGGATTTGAAGATCCTAATGTATTTAATCAGGTAGACATTGTGAGTTGTAAAGAGGTGATTAAATACGGATCCGGTTCAAAAAGAGTTGTTTTGGTTGATTGCGGTGTCAAGCATAATATCATAAGATGTCTTGTTAAGAGAGGTGTTGAGCTGATAAGGGTACCATGGGACTATGATTTCAGTCAGATTGAATATGACGGCTTATTTATTTCCAACGGACCCGGAAATCCTGACTTCTGTACTACAGCGGTAGACAATATCAGGAAAGCTTTTGACAATGATATTCCTATTTTTGGAATATGTATGGGAAATCAACTTATGGCGAAAGCAACAGGTGCTAATACATTTAAGATGAAATATGGCCACAGGAGCCATAATCAACCTGTCAGGATGGCTGGAACCAACAGATGTTTCATAACATCGCAGAATCATGGATATGCAGTTGACGACAGTACTCTTGGTAAAGATTGGGAACCTTTGTTTATTAATATGAACGATGGAACTAACGAAGGAATCCGGCATAAAAGCAAGCCTTTCTTTTCATGTCAGTTTCACCCGGAGGCATCGAGTGGCCCTACAGATACCGAGTTCCTTTTTGATGATTTTATTAAATTACTGTAAATTAAAGCTATGGATACAAGTATAAAAAAAGTTCTGCTTCTGGGATCAGGAGCATTAAAGATTGGTGAAGCAGGCGAATTTGATTATTCAGGATCTCAGGCTTTAAAGGCGTTAAAGGAAGAAGGCATTGAGACAGTTTTGATTAATCCCAATATTGCTACGGTGCAAACATCAGAAGGTGTAGCAGATAAAATATATTTCTTACCTGTTACCCCACATTTTGTTGAAGCTGTTATAAAAAAGGAGAAACCTCAGGGTATTCTCCTTGCATTTGGCGGGCAGACTGCCCTGAACTGCGGAGTTGAACTGTACAGAGCAGGTATTTTCGAGAAGTACAATCTGAAAGTTCTGGGTACACCGGTACAAGCAATTATGGACACTGAGGACAGAGAACTTTTTGTAAAAAAACTTGACCAGATCTCAGTAAAGACAATCAAAAGCCATGCAGTGGAAAATCTGGAAGATGCGAGAGAGGCTGCGAAAAATCTTGGTTACCCTGTTATATTGAGGGCTGCTTATGCATTAGGTGGTTTGGGTAGTGGATTTTGCGATAATGAATCAGAACTGAACGTGCTTGCTGTTAAGGCATTCTCATATTCATCTCAAGTATTGGTAGAGAAATCACTCAAAGGATGGAAGGAGATTGAATATGAAGTTGTAAGGGACAGGTTTGATAATTGTATCACCGTTTGTAATATGGAGAACTTTGATCCTCTTGGAATACATACCGGTGAAAGCATTGTTGTTGCTCCTTCTCAGACACTTACAAACAGTGAGTATCATTTGTTAAGGGAACTGGCAATAAAAATTGTGAGACATATAGGTATTGTGGGTGAATGTAACGTTCAATATGCATTCGATCCTCTGTCGGAGGATTATAGAGTTATTGAGGTAAATGCACGCTTGAGCAGATCATCTGCATTAGCCTCTAAAGCAACTGGTTATCCATTAGCATTTGTTGCTGCAAAATTAGGGTTGGGTTACGGTTTGTTCGATTTAAAAAATTCTGTTACAAAAACCACTCCTGCCTTTTTCGAACCTGCACTGGATTATATAGTATGTAAGATTCCAAGATGGGATCTCTCTAAATTTCAGGGTGTTTCAAGAGAAATCGGGTCAAGTATGAAGAGTGTCGGAGAGGTAATGGCTATTGGCCGGAGCTTTGAAGAGGCTATTCAAAAGGGACTCAGGATGATTGGACAGGGTGCACATGGTTTTGTAGCAAACAGGGAAATAACTGTGGATGACATCGATAAAGCATTGAGGGAACCAACAGATAACCGGATATTTGTAATTTCAAAAGCATTTCAGAAAGGGTATACAGTAGAACAGATTCAGGAACTGACAAAAATTGACAGATGGTTCCTCGATAAATTATATACAATAGTATTGACTTCCAAAGAACTGGCTCAATTTGACAGTTTAGACGGATTAAGCTATGATCTTTTAAAGAGATCAAAAAGCCAGGGATTTTCAGATTTTCAGATTGGAAGATTATTATATAAGGACAGAATTGATGTTGATGAGGCAGCCGCTATGGTAAGGTCATTCAGAAAAGAGCTGAAAATTGTTCCGGTTGTCAAGCAAATAGATACCCTTGCTGCCGAGTATCCTGCTCAGACGAACTACCTGTACCTTACCTATAACGGAACTCACAATGACGTCAACTATCTTGGTGACCATAAGTCAATTGTAGTTTTAGGATCTGGTGCATACAGGATCGGAAGTTCTGTTGAATTTGACTGGTGTAGTGTCAATGCGCTGCTCACAATCAGAAAACGAGGATGGAGAGGGGTCATGATTAACTATAACCCTGAGACAGTATCCACCGACTATGATATGTGCGACAGGCTATACTTTGATGAGCTTACCTATGAAAGGGTGATGGATATTTACGAATTGGAAAATCCTCATGGAATGATTGTGTCAGTTGGTGGGCAGATACCTAATAACCTGGCTCTTAAACTGGACAGATCTGGCGTCAGGCTCCTGGGAACAACTGCCACTAGTATAGATAATGCAGAAGACAGACACAAGTTTTCCTCTATGCTTGACAGGCTTATGATAGACCAACCTAGATGGAAAGAGCTGACAACCCTTTCTGAGGTCAATGATTTCGTAGACGTTGTAGGTTTCCCTGTTCTGGTAAGACCATCATACGTACTTTCTGGAGCTGCCATGAATGTCTGTTCAAATAATGCTGAGTTGGAACAGTTCCTGACTCTTGCTGCAAACGTCTCTAAAAAACACCCGGTAGTGGTTTCTGAATTCATACAGAACGCAAAAGAGATTGAAATTGATGCTGTTGCCAACAAAGGAAATATGGTTGCTTATGCAATTTCTGAGCATATAGAATTTGCCGGTGTTCACTCCGGTGATGCAACAATTCAGTTTCCTCCTCAAAAGCTTTATGTTGAAACAGCACGAAGAATAAAGAAGATTGCAAAGAAAATTGCTGAGGAGTTGAACATTACTGGTGCATTTAATATACAATTTCTGGCTAAGGAAAACGATATAAAGGTGATTGAATGTAATCTGAGAGCATCCAGAAGTTTTCCGTTTGTATCTAAGGTTCTTAAGATTAATTTTATAGAGCTTGCCACCCTTGTAATGATAGGTGAAGATGTAGAGGCTCCTTCCAAGAATGCATTTGATCTGGATTATGTTGGTATTAAAGCTTCTCAGTTCTCATTCTCACGTCTGCAGAAGGCCGATCCTGTGCTAGGGGTTGATATGGCGTCGACCGGAGAAGTTGGTTGTATAGGAGACGATACAAATGAGGCTGTTTTAAAGTCAATGCTATCTGTCGGATACAAGATTCCTAAAAAGAACATCCTGTTATCATCCGGTGATGCCAGACAGAAGGCCGACATGCTGGCTGCTGCAAAATTACTTGCCGAAAAAGGATATAACTTATATGCAACCGGCGGGTCATATAAATACCTTATAGACAACAATATCCCTGCAACACTTGTTTATTGGCCAAGTGAACCCTCGCTTGAACCACAAGCAATAAAAATGTTACAGGAGAAGAAAATTGATCTGGTAATCAATATCCCCAAAAACCTGACACAGGTAGAACTTGACAACGGATACAAGATAAGAAGGACTGCAGTTGATTTTAATATACCGCTTATTACAAATGCAAGACTTGCATCTGCTTTCATATTTGCATTTTGTACAATAGCAGTAGAGGATATTCAGATTAAAAGTTGGGATGAGTATATATCATAAATCAGATATATCACTCATCCTCTATAATCAGTTTTTCGCCCTCTCCCAGAATCATTCTGGAGCTCTCTTCATCGAGGGACTCCACTCCCTTTAACTTTCTGCGGATTGCATTTGTCCTTGTACCAACGAGTTTATCAATGTCGTCCAGACCTCCCTGAATATTCTTCTGAGCTTTTTGGAGCAGGCCGCCGAATGATTCGAATTCTGTTTTTACAGCTCCCAGAACCTTCCATACCTCACTGCTTCTCTTCTCTATAGCAAGAGTTCGGAAGCCCATCTGAAGACTGTTCAGTATTGCGGCAAGTGTTGTGGGTCCTGTTACTATGACCTTGTATTTTTGTTGTAGTTCTTCCAGAAGAGATGCTTTACGTACCACTTCTGCGTATATTCCCTCAAAAGGCAGGAACATAATAGCAAAGTCTGTAGTGTATGGAGGGTCAACATATTTATCATGTATATCCTTAGCCATCTTCTTTATGGCCATGTCCATAGTCTTCTGTTCCTGATCAATTTTTACAATATCTCCCGTATCATAGGCATCCTGAAGCGATTCGTAAACTTCTTTTGGAAACTTGGCATCTATCGGTAACCATATCTGATTGTTCTGGTCATCTTTTCCGGGGAGTTTAATGGCAAATTCAACAAAATCCTTTCCACTTGGCTTAGTCCTCACATTTGATTCATATTGTTCGGGGGCAAGTATCTGCTCAAGCAACATTGAAAGCTGCACCTCTCCTATCCCACCTCTCATCTTTACATTACTGAGTACTCTCTTCAATCCACCAACATCCTGCGCAAGTATCTGCATCTCACCAAGTCCTTTCTGAACTTCAATAAGCTGCTTTCCTACTGTTTCAAAACTCTGCCCCAGCCTCTCACTAAGCGTTTTTTCAAGCTTCTCTTCAACAGTTATTCTAATTTTTTCAAGCTTATCCTCAGTATTTTTTATCATCTCATTCTGCCGTTGTTCAATTTGCGATAGTTTATCTTTTTGAATTTCAGTCAATAGATTAAAACTTTTGTCCGATGAATCCTGAAATGCTTTCATGTTTTGAGACAACTGCCCTGAAAACTGTTTAAGTGCCTCTGAGAGCTCTCCTCTGTTCTCCTTGGATGATTTCATACTCTCCTCCCGCAGATATCTCAGATCATCAATAAGTCTGGTTTCCAGTCTGGTTAAGTTCTCAAATAAAGAGTTTATCTTGTCTCTTGTATATAAATTCGATTCAATCAGCAGTTTCGATCTCCTGTCAATTGCATAAACCGGAAAAATTAGAAATAATCCGATAATTATCAGAATAATAAGCGTAATCAGAATTAAAATATTCATAGTGGAGATGATGTTGAAAAATGTTGCTGTAACATTACAAATTAATGAAAAAACTATTATATTTGCAATAGTAAAAGCATATACTATCACAGATGATACTAAATAAAAAAGTTGGAGTTTTTCTAAATTTGGTTCATTGCCGGTTCAAAGTATATATGAGTACATTCTTCCAGAATCAGGGCTTCGACATAACCCCTGAACAGTTTCTTGTACTGGACACATTGTGGGACGATGGAGTACAATCACAACAGGAAATCGCAATTAAATTAAGCAAAGACAAAAATTCTGTTACAAAACTTATTGATGCGCTTGAGAAAAAGAATTATGTGCAACGTGTTGCTTACAAACAGGATAGAAGATTGAATCTTATACATATAACGGAGAGTGGTCAGAAAATAAAAGATAAGGTAACGGAAATTGCATTAGAAGCAACAAATAGTATTATCAGGGACATACCAATTCAGGATCTTGACACATTTATAAAAGTCCTTACTAAAATGTCTGATAATATGATAATTAAGGAGGAAAATTAAAATATGGGTATGTTGTTCGACAAACTGATGGAGGATTATCGTTTTAAGGAGGGCCTTAACGCCTGCATCAACTGCGGAACCTGTACTGCCATTTGTCCTGCGGCAGAATTCTACAAATACGATCCTAGGTCAATAACAAATACTGTCCAGAATAAGGACGATTCTGAGATTGAAGCTCTTTTGAAGAGCGAAACAATCTGGTATTGCGGAGAGTGTATGTCCTGTGTTACCAGATGCCCCAGAAAAAATGCTCCCGGTCTTATAATCATGGCCCTAAGGAACCTTTCCCTTGAGATGGGATACTTCATTGAATCTGAGAAGGGAAGGCAGCAATATGTATTGGGTAAGGTAATTTGCGGAAATGTACTGAATTACGGATATTGCGTATATCCTCGTACATTCAGTCATAGTGCACATCCCGAATCCGGGACAGTGGGAAAATGGATCGAGGATAATCTGGAAGCTGTTCATAAACGGTTAGGTTCTAACCTTGACGGAAATGGTCCCGGAATCTTAAGAAAAATACCCAAGGAAGATCTGGATGAGATAAAAGCAATTTTTGACATTACCGGCGCAACAGCAAGACTCGATCATGTAGAGGAGATATCAATGAAAAAAGCAGAAGAGATGGGTCTTACTCAGGAAAAGTATCTGGAACATATTTTTACTAAAACAGAAATTGATCACCAACACTAAACCTATGATTGTTAACGGAAAACAAAAGATTTGGAGCGAGTATCAGAAAGATATACCAGATGATCATTATTTTTACGTCAGAAGCTGCATCAGACAGAATTTTTTTCCTGCATCAGAAAAGACCTTTCTGGATATAGTGCGAAATAAACTGGGGCTGGATTTTTTTGAAACCGAGCATCATACAACGTGCGGTGGTATTGCATATCACAGTGACACCATTCCAATGGAGACACTAATGACTATCGTAGCCAGGCAATTTGCATTGATGACAGAAGCCGGTTATAAAAATTACGTTGCCTCATGTATTACATCCTTTGGTATTTATACCGAGATACTTGAGACCTGGAGACATTTTCCTGAACTTGAAACAAAGGTGAGGGAGAATTTGTGGAAGGTTACAAAAAGAGAGTTTAACAAACCGGAATATCTTGCTCATGCAAGTGATGTAATTTACAAACTAAGAGGTAAAATTGCCTCTGCTTCTGTCAACAGACTTATTAACAAAGAGACAGGAGAACCTTTAAGGGTTGTTGACCATATTGGTTGTCACTATTCAAAGATGTTCCCCTCAAAAGGCGTGGGAGGAGCTGAGTATCCCTATGTCCTGACAGGTATGATTGAATCATGGGGAGGAGAAATCATTGACTATCCGGAAAGAAGACATTGCTGCGGTTTTGGCTTCAGGCAGTATCTTGTAAAAGCAAACAGAGGCTATTCTCTTTCCAACACTCACAAGAAATTTGAATCTATGAAACCTTTTAAGCCTGATATGATTATAACTAACTGTCCGGGATGTCCTTACTTCCTTGACAGATGGCAGTATGTCATTTCTGAAATGGAGGGTAAGACCTATGGCGAGAACTCTCAGGGAATCCCGGTTTTTACATACGAAGAGGTAGCAGGTCTGGTTCTTGGCTATGATCCCTGGGATCTTGGCCTTCAGATTCATCAGACAGGCGTAGAGCCATTGCTCGACAAAATGGGAATAGTTTACAATAAAGCTGACAAATACAAACTATAACAGATGAATAAACAGGTATTGATTATCGGTGGTGGCCCGGCGGGTATGGAAGCAGCCGGCCAGCTTGAAAATCTTGGCTATAAAGTTTACATCGTTGAGAAAAGTGATAATTTAGGTGGGCATCTTCTCAAATGGGACAAACTTTTTCCAGATAACATCTCAGCATCTGAGACATTACAAAAATTAATAAAACCTGTAATTCATATTACAACATTTTTATGTTGCGAGGTTGTTTCTGTTAACAAGACAGGAGAACACTTTCATGTTCAATTGTCGAACGAAGCCGTGCTTACTGTCTCTGCAATTATTGTAACTACAGGATTTTCACTTTTTCCTGCAGAGAAGAAAGAAGAGTATGGATATAATATATACAACAGAGTCATAACAAGTGCAGATCTTGAGGAATATTTTAAAACAGGTTCAGACAGCAGAATACAGGAACCAAAAAATATTGGATTTGTCCATTGTGTAGGATCCAGAGATGAAAAAGCTTGCAACAGACAGTGTTCTAAACTGTGTTGTATAACAGCTGTCAAACAGGCTTGTGAAATGAAAGAACTATATCCTGAGGCAGATATTTATTGCTTTTACATGGATCTTAGAATGTATGGCAGAGGATATGAGGACCTCTATCTTGAGGCACAAAGCAAATACGGAATCAGGTTTATTCGTGGACGTGTATCCGAAGTAGCTGAGGATGAAACAGGCAGACTAGTAATAAAGGCAGAGGATACACTATCTTCAAAACCGTTAAAGATTACCCTTGATCTCCTGGTTTTAATGGTGGGTATGGTTAAAAACGCAGATAATGAGACACTGTCTTCACTTCTGAATACAAGGCTCGGTGATGATGGATTTTTCCAGTCTGCAAATCCTATTCTTCAATCAACTGAGGGGGAGTGTGATGGAATATTTTTTGCCGGTGTATCTACCGGGCCGAAGACTCTGCCTGAATCAATAAATGAAGCAAAGGCAACTGCACTTGCTGTTCATGTTTTTTTGTCAAAACAAAAATGATATGATAGATTTTGGCTATTCCCTTACGAGTAGTTCTCGTATATCACTAGACAATATAAATCAAAAAAAGCTGAAGGAAATCACCGCTGTTGAACCGGATTTCCTCAAATGTATGGCATGTGGTTCTTGCGCTGCCTCCTGTTCTGCAGGTAATTTTACCAAGGTGAACCTCAGGATGGTTATTCTATTATTAAACCGGGGTTTGGACAAGGAAGCTGTAACTCTTATAGAGGGATGCATGCTTTGCGGCAAATGTACCCTTGTATGCCCAAGAGGTATTAATACAAGAAATCTGATAGGAAATATATTAAAAATCTACAAGGAGGTATAATTTGAAAGAGCGATTAATTTTCGGATATGATCCTTTTGTACTGCCGTTCACTTTTGGGATGGTCTTTATAATATTATACCTGCTTACAGGTACTGTCCGCATCATACTGGCATTGGATAGTGATGAAAGAAAACTACTCCTTAAATCCTTCATGCCGGCTACTCTGTTCAAAACGGCAAAGGATATAGTGCTTGATTGTCTGATACATGTGAAAATTTTCAAGAAAAATTTTCTCCTCGGATATATGCACTCAAGCATTGCATTCGGATGGTTTATGCTAATTCTCGTAGGGCATATTGAGGTTATGATCTATACTCCTCAAAGAAACGGAGTTCTATACTATCCTGTTTTTTTCAGATATTTTGTAATGGAGACTCATGAAACATTGAGAGGCTCTTTCTTTTTCTTTCTGATGGATCTCTCTTTATTACTTGTTCTTACAGGAATAGGTCTTGCGATTTACAAGAGATTTCACTCGAGAATACTTGGGATGAGAAGAACAACAAAGCTAAGATTAGGAGATAACATAGCTTTGTATTCATTATGGGCAATTTTTCCATTAAGACTTCTGGCAGAAAGTTTTACAGCAAATATTAGCGGGGGTAGCTTCCTTACTATATCAATAAATCATTTGCTTAACACATTTGTTACAAATCCAAGTAATATACTTCCTGTCTGGTGGGGATATTCATGTGCGCTGGGATTATTTCTTTTTGCCCTCCCATTCTCGCGATACATGCATATACCAACAGAAATCTTACTCATTGTTCTTAGAAATGCAGGAATAAAGTCATCGGTATCAAGAGATGGTTACGCTGAGACAGAGATATACTCATGTTCGAGATGTGGCTTATGTATAGATGCCTGTCCTATGACAACAAAAAAAAGAAATATAAAATTTTCTTCTGTTTACTATATCCGTCTGCTTAGGCGCCGGTCCGGTGAATCACTCGAAACAGCAGACAAATGCCTTATGTGTAACAAGTGTGTAACTGCATGTCCTGTTGGAATTGACTCTACCAGACTTAAGCTTCTTAAGAGACAAGAGGAGTCCGGAAGAAGCAAGGTAAACCATGAGTATCTTAAATCTGTCGAGAGTAATGTTAAGGCCCCGGATTCTGTATTATACTATGCAGGTTGCATGACTCACCTCACTCCTTCTATTTACAAGTCTCTCTTTAAGATACTTGACTCTGCAAAAATAAACTACACTTTTTTAGATAAGGACGGATCAATTTGCTGTGGCAGACCATTATTTATGTCAGGAGACAAAGAGGGTGCAGAAAGACTTATATCTAAAAACAGAGAACTTATAAGATCTTCAGGATGTAAGACTCTGATTTTATCATGTCCTATATGTTACAAAATTTTTAAAGAGGAATACAAACTTGATGGCATTGAGGTAATTCATCACTCGGTATATATAAACAATCTCTTAAAAAACAACAGTATAAAATTACATAGGGGCACAGGCTCTTTTGTGTTTCATGATCCATGCGAACTGGGGAGAGGTTCAAATATTTATAGAGAGCCAAGAGAATTGCTTTCTGCCATGGGAGAGGTCAAAGAGGCCTCTCAGGAGAAAGACTTGAGCATATGCTGCGGAGGAAGCCTTGGGAGCCTGACCCTCTCTTACAGTGAAAGAGAACAAATAACAAAGACATCTCTAAACTCTCTGTTGATAAATAATCCTGACAAATTAATCACAGCATGCCCGCTTTGTCTAAAGAGCTTCAGTACCTATAATGCCATACCAACCAGAGATATTGCACAAATAGTTTCTGAAAACCTAATATAATAGCTAAATTTGCCTCAAATAAATTGTGTGGCTTTATGACAAAATACAAACTTCAGAATTTTACTTCCGGAAGGATGTTCGATGACACAGGTTGGCTTTTATCTGACCCTCTGGATAGCAACCCATCATTAATCAGAGCAATATATGATAAAAAGAAAATAGATTGCCAGAATGATTCATTAGGTTTTTACAAATATTCAGACTGGTTACCAATTAATCGTTTTCTGAATAATTCGGCTCCAACTATTACTTATAAAAGTGTCCACCTAGCTAATGCCCTTGACCTTGAAAACCTTTATATAAGCTTTAGCGGCTACTGGCCCGAGAAGAATGCAAAAATGACTACCTGCTCTTTCAAGGAGACTGAGGCATACTCTGTGTGCGCCAGATTAAAAGAGAAATCAGAAAAAGTCATGGTTGTGGCTTCTGTTGGGAATACTGCCAGAGCTTTTGCAAAAGTTTGTTCCGACAATAATATTCCTTTACTAATTGTTGTTCCAGAAGACAATATTGATGCCCTATGGTTCGATTCTCCTGTAAATGAGTGCGTAAAACTAATCTGTTCTCCTACTCGGAGTGACTATTACGATGCTATTGATCTTGCAGGAAAGGTGTGTAAATCCCCTTTGTTTTTTGAAGAAGGCGGAGCTAAAAATGTTGCAAGAAGAGATGGCATGGGAACAACTGTATTGTCGGCAACTACAACAATTGGAAGAATTCCTGATTATTATTTTCAGGCAATTGGAAGCGGAACCGGTACTATTGCTGCATGGGAGGCAAATCTAAGACTTATTGAAGACGGAAGATTCGGAAATCATAAAATGGTATTGCTACCTTCTCAGAATTCTCCTTTTACACCGATGTACGATGCATGGAAAGTTGGAAGCAGGGATTTAATACAAACCGATGAGAACGATTCTCGTGAAAGAGCTCTTTTGATTGGTGCAAAGGTTCTCTCTAACAGAAGGCCTCCATATTCCATACCGGGAGGATTGTATGATGCCCTCAAAGACAGCAATGGTGATATAGAAATTGCCGACAACGGAGAGATGGAGATGGCATGCGCCCTTTTTGAAAAGCACGAAGGTATTGATATCCATCCTGCTGCAGGAATAGCACTTGCAGGAATGATCAAAAGTATAAATTCAGGTAAGGTTGAGCGAGAAAAAGTATTAATGCTCAACATTACAGGTGGTGGTGAAAAAAGATTCAAATCTGAGAACAAGGTTTTTTTCTTGAAACCTAACCTTGTTATTGATAATAATTTAGAAACAGATTATATTATAAAATCTGCAGAATCCCTTTTTTAATTTTTTGTTCCAATGAAGTTTCAATTGTCCTCAGTTTTTAAACCCAAGTTTTTCGAGCTTTTTCAAAAAAAATCTTACAACAAAAAAACATTCATTTCTGACCTTATTGCCGGTATAATCGTAGGTATCATAGCATTGCCCCTGGCTATTGCTTTTGGTATTGCATCCGGTGTAACACCACAGCAAGGTCTGATAACCGCTATAATCGCAGGAGTTTTAACCTCTGTGTTCGGAGGTTCCAGTTTTCTGATAGGTGGACCCACAGGTGCGTTTATAGTTATAATTTATGGCATTGTCACTCAATATGGTGTAACAGGTCTTATTATTGCAACTGTTCTGGCAGGTATAATGCTGGTTGCAATGGGTTTGTTAAAACTAGGTAACATTATAAAATTCATCCCCTATCCTATTGTGGTTGGTTTTACAAGTGGTATTGCACTGGTTATATTTTCAACCCAGATTAAAGATCTTCTTGGACTTCGTATTGACAATCTGCCGTCTGAATTCATACCAAAATGGATAAGCTACTTTAACAATTTATCTACAATCAACTATTGGGAAGCGGCATTGGGGCTGTTCTGCATCCTGACCATTATCCTCTGGCCACGAATCACTAGGAAAGTTCCGGGTTCGCTTGTGGCAATAATTGCAGGTACTGTTATAGCTCTGTTGTTTTCTCAATACTTCGATGTTGAATTTGCTACAATAGGAAGCAAATTTCCTGAACTTGCCGGTGGCATTCCGCTGCCAAGGCCAGAGACTCCAAAGATTGATTTTGCAGCAATAAAGGTCCTTTTTCAACCAGCAATAACAATTGCACTTCTTTGCGCCATAGAATCACTACTTGCAGCCATGGTTGCAGACGGTGTTACAGGAAAGCGTCATAATTCCAACACAGAACTTATAGGACAAGGAATTACAAATATTGTCACCCCTTTCTTCGGAGGTATACCATCTACCGGAGCCATAGCAAGAACTATGGCAAATATAAACAATGGTGGAAAAACTCCGGTTGCAGGAATCATCCATGCAGTGGTACTCTTGTTGATTTTTCTATTTCTTATGCCCTATGCTGTATATATCCCTCTCTCATGCCTGGCGGCCATTCTTATAATTGTTGCATACAACATGAGTGAATGGAGGTCATTTAAATATTTATTGAAGGGGCACAGAGCAGATGTTGCAGTTCTTCTTATTACCTTTTTCCTCACCGTAGTGATAGATCTGACAATTGCTATTGAGGTAGGAGTAATTCTGGCAATTATCCTGTTTGTCAAGAGGATATCTGAGACATCAAGTATTAAGATGATTGAAGATGGTGTAATTGCAGGAACAGAGTTGCATGAATTTCCGAACGATATTGAAATGCTTGATATTCCGGATGGAGTTGAAGTTTATGAAATCGACGGACCCTTCTTCTTTGGACTTGCAAACAGGATTGATGAGCTGGATATAAGTTCTGACAAAGAGAAAAAGGTAAGGGTTCGTGTTATAAGAATGAGGAAAGTACCCTTCATGGACTCTACAGGTCTGAATAACCTTAGAAATCTGTGGAAAAGATCCAAAAAAGCACATATTCAGGTTGTGCTTTCTGGTGTAAGTGAAAATGTTCTGAAAACTCTTGTCAGTTCCGGATTTGCAGAAGAACTAGGCAGGGAATACATATTACCTCATATTTTACCTGCAATGGAAAAGGCTCGTGAAACGGCGAAAATTCTTGAAGAGGCTTCCAGGAAAATTAAAAAAGAGAAAGCGGCTACTTCCTGATCACTACATTTGAAGGTTTACTCTCATTTTGCATCCTGTCCAGAGAAGTAACAACATATTTTACTCTTCTGCTTCCGTCTGTTTTGAATTTAGTCTCACCAACTATGTCAATCAGCTTAGCAGGATTATCAATATTGATTGGCTCATCAATACTAAACCGGTATACACAATAAAATATCGTTTTATCCATTACATTGCTTGCATCCGGAGCTGTCCACTCAAGAGTGCCTTTTTTAAGAATCAGCCCTACAGCAGGTTTAGGGGGCACAGTATCGATATTTTTATATAATGGTATAAGGGCAGGGTATTTTTGATAACTGTTCATGAGACTGTCCATGAGCTTAATATTAGTTGAAAAGCCCAGACCACTCCACCAGATATTGCCTTGAATATTCTTATCCTCTTTAACCATAGCCATTTTCCTGTATAGTTGGTTAACAAGGTCCCCATTTGAATTTTTTATCTCCAGCTGGCTCGTTATACTTTGACCTATATATATGTTTACACCGTTATTGTTTTTTGACCACCATTTTACCAAAGGAAGATAATTTGCCCTTGCATGTCCTATCTCCTTATAAATCTGAGGTGCGGTATAATCTATCCACCCCTTTTTCATCCAAAGTAGTATGTCGGCATAGAGATCGTCATAATTTGTCTGAAGCGATGATGATTCGGAACCTGAAGGGTCAATACCAACATTTCTCCATACACCAAAAGGGCTGATGCCGAATTTCACCCACGGTTTTATCTCTTTTATTGTTTTACTGAGCTCTTTAACAAGAATGTTGACATTATTTCTCCTCCAGTTATTTTTGTCGAAACGTCCAAATCCGTCAACTGCATGATATTTAATAAATGATTCTTCGTCCGGAAATTCCAGAAAAGGAAGCCTGTATGGATAAAAATAGTCATCAAAGTGTACAGCATCAGCATCATACCTTCGTACAAAATCTGCAATCACTTTTACTGTATGTTCCCTTGACCCGGGGTTGCCCGGATCAAAATATATCTGCGGGCCATAAGTAACAAAAAGCTCCGGATGTTTGAAATAGAGATGATCCGGAGCGAGAATTTCCTTGTTGTTTGAAGTAACCCTGTACGGGTTGAACCATGCATGCATCTCCATCCCTCTTTTATGACACTCCTCGATTACAAACTGAGTAGGGTCGAACAATGGATCTGGTGCCTTACCCTGAGTTCCTGTTATAAATCTGCTCCACGGTTCGAGTTCCGATACAAATAGCGCGTCGGCCTGTGGTCTTACCTGAAAAATTACTGCATTTATATGGAGCTTTTTGAATATGTTCAGATTGAATATGATATCGGCCTTTATCTCTTCTGTTGTCATGCTCTTCCAGGTCGTATTTACAACGGTAGGATACCAGGCACCTCTGAACTCCCTTTTTGGGTTATTCTGCCCGTGTGTCTCATTCGCAAATACTATTGCGAACAGAGCAACTAAAAGATAAAGACTCTTTTTCATATATTATACTGACTTAATTACAATTGCGGTACCCATACCGCCACCGATACATAAAGATGCCAACCCGTATTTTTTTCCGGTTGTCTTAAGTTCATGAACCAGAGTTACAATTATCCTGTTTCCTGAAGCACCTATAGGATGTCCAAGGGCAATAGCCCCTCCGTTAATGTTGCATCTCTGATCGATCCATTCACGGCTAACATTATGCTCGGCCATTATCTCTTTAATTACACCAAGAGACTGGGCAGCAAAAGCTTCGTTAAGCTCAATCAGGTCAATTTCAGATAGCTTCATACCTGCATTCTTAAGAGCCATTCTAATTGCAGGAACAGGTCCCATACCCATAATTGCCGGATCTACCCCTCCCTGGCCAACAGATACGATTTCTGCAATTGGCTTAAGAGAATAGTTCTTAACAGCATCTTCACTTGCAATCATAACGAATGACGCACCGTCATTTACCCCGGAAGCATTTCCTGCTGTTACTGTACCCTCTTTTTTGAACGCAGGCTTAAGTGAGGCTAGTTTGTCAGCGGTACTTGCCCTGTTTGGATATTCATCCTTGTCAAATATAACAGTCTCTTTCTTGCTTACAATCGATACCGGAACAATCTCCGGAGCAAAAGCACCCGAATCAACGGCCGCAATAGCTTTTTGTTGAGAAAGAAATGAAAATGCGTCCTGCTCTTCACGGGTAATTCCATATTTTTCTGCAATATTCTCTGCAGTTATTCCCATATGGTAGTTATTGAATGCATCTGTCAGTCCATCACAAACCATATGATCCAATGCCTGTATGTTACCCATTTTTATTCCGTTTCTCACAGAACCTGGCATAACGAATCCTGCATTTGACATCGATTCAGTTCCACCGGCGATAATTACCTCTGCAGCTCCGGATAGGATTTCTGCATAGCCATTCATTACTGCTTTCATACCCGATCCACACACCATATTTATAGAGTATGCGGGTACCTCTTGTGGTATTCCTGCCTTGATTGAAGCCTGTCGTGCCACTCCCTGCATCTGACCTGCTGACAATATGTTACCGGCTATTACTGAGTCAATTTTTGCAGGATCCATTCCTGTTTCTTTAATAATCTCCTTGATAACGATTGCTCCTATCTCTCCTGAGTTGAAAGAAGAGAGCGATCCCATAAACTTACCAATTGCAGTCCGTCTGGCCGCTACTATAAAAACCTTTTTCATAATTATGATCTCATTTTTATTAAATTATTGGAAATAATCAATTTTGCCCCGGTTGCTTCTTGTACCTGGTCAACTGTAAACTCCGGATGGATCTCGGTCAGTACGATTCCCTCCTTAGTGACATCCATAACCCCCATCTCGGTAATAATCATGTTTACCTGACCTGCTGCTGTTAAAGGCAAATTACATGTTGTCAATATTTTATGAGCTCCTTTAGCTGTATGCTCCATTGCCAGGATAACCCTTCTGGCACCTACAAGCAGATCCATGGCTCCACCCATACCCGGAGTTTTTTTTCCTGGTATCATCCAGTTAGCCAGATTACCTTTTTCGTCTACCTCCATTGCACCAAGTATGGTTACATCTACATGGCCACCCCTGATTATAGAAAAAGACATGCATGAGTCAAAACAAGATGCACCCGGGAAATAGGTAATAAAGCCTCCACCTGCATTCGTAAAGTTCTTATCACCTTCTCCTTCTGCAGGTTCTGGGCCCATACCCAAAAGCCCGTTTTCAGATTGAAGGGTCACCTTTATACCTTCGGGTAAAAAATTTGGAATAAGTGTAGGAAGACCTATTCCCAGATTGACAACATCTCCATCCTTAAGTTCCAGAGCTGCTCTTCTGGCAATTACTTCTCTGATTTGATTTTTATCCATGTCAGTGTTTTTTATATTACTTATTTTTAACTGATTGTCTTTTTTGAAACTCCTGTGCAATGAATGAAGCCACATCGTCTGCATATGTATTCATTCCAAAACCGGCATCGTAACCAAGTTCCTTTGCAAGTTCATGTGTTATGCGAGGTCCTCCGCAAGCAAGTATTATCTTATCTCTCAGACCCTCTGCTTCCAGAAGTTCCACCAATTCTACAAGATTATTGATATGAACATCCTTTTGGGTAACTGTCTGAGATACTAAAAGGGCATCTGCTTTAAGTTCAATAGCTTTGGAAATAAAATCCTCATTGGATACCTGAGATCCAAGGTTATAGGCATCTATCATCTCATAACGTTCCAATCCATAATGTCCGGCATAACCTTTCATATTCATAATAGCATCTATTCCAACTGTATGTGCATCTGTGCCAGTACTTGCTCCTATCACAACCAATGGTCTTCCGATATTCTCTCTTATATATGTATCGGTCTGGTGCATATCCATTATATCTGACTCTACTTTAGGCACATATATATTTGTATAATCTACCGAATAAACAGTACTTCCATAACAATTGAAAAATGTATATCCCGGCATCAACTCCTTGTAAAACACCACCTGAGGATTTTCAAAACCCATCATTTTTAAAAATTGTCTGGCAGCTTCCACTGCCTCTGCACCTGTAGGAACAGGCAGGGTAAAGCTTAGCTGAACCTTTCCATCGTTCATTGTATCGCCATAAGGCTTTACTTTCGTCAAGTCCAGTGTCTTGTCAAATTCTTTTGACTGCATGGAATAAAGACCTCCGCTCATACTATTTAGCTCCTTTCATTAAATTTATAAATGGATTCATATAATTATTACCTTTTTCAACAACACCCTCCAAACCCTTACCTCCGGTTTTGGCACGTTTTACATCGCCGAAAATGCCTTTTTCAAGAGCAGAGAAAAGACCTTCTTTATTTATCTTTTCAAGAAGTGCTATCGCATTTTCAACAACCTCCTTCGCTCTTGACTTGATAATTCCACCCTCCTTATATTCGATTTCATCCCCTATATTCTTCATATTGCCAAAAATATATTTTGCATTCTCTATTGAGAGAAACCTGTCTGCCATAAACGGAGTATGAATTGCCTCTGTTGGCATCCCAAGAAGCTGTATTCCCTGATTTGTCCATATCCCAATTATATTAAAAAGAGCATCCTGAATATGTCCCTTAAAAATATTTCCTGTCATGAACTTTGTTGGTGGCATATATTTAAGAGGGGCCTTAGGAAATATCTCTCTAGTCATTTGTGCCTGGGCCAATTCATAAAGGAATCCGTTTTCCAGGTCAGGAGTCATTTCAAATGCGTGCCCAAGACCCATCTGCTCCTCTGGTAGTCCAGCCATAAGTGCCAGCTGTTCGTTTATCAGATCCGATGCAAGAACAGTGTGTGCCTCTTCATATGCGTCAGCAGTAGTGAGATAGTTGTCCTCACCTGTATTAATGATTACACCTGCAAAACCATTTATCACTCTTGAAAAATACTGATCTACAAGAGTTCTCTGCATGTTAATATCTCTGAAAAGAATGCCGTAAAGGGCATCGTTTAGCATAACATCAAGCCCTTCAAAGGCACCCATTACAGCAATTTCCGGCATACAAAGTCCTGAACAATAGTTACATAATCTAATATACCTTCCAATCTCCTCTCCTACCTTGTCAAGAGCAGAACGCATGATCCTGAAATTTTCCTGAGTTGCGAAAGTGCCACCAAAACCCTCTGTTGTAGCGCCATAAGGAACATAATCAAGTAGTGACTGGCCAGTGGTCCTTATCACGGCAATAACATCGGCTCCCTGTCTTGCTGCTGCCTCTGCCTGTACTACATCTTCATATATGTTTCCAGTAGCGACAATTACATACAAATAAGGCTTA
>CAZREC010000045.1:0-4522 GCA_964599025.1 uncultured Muribaculaceae bacterium
AAAACATCTTCCGAGAAAACTTCCAAGCTTGTTCATTTCTTCGTTCAGCGGAGAAAATATTCAAGAACTTAAGGATCTTCTCTGGAAGCATCTAAATAGCTAATAATTACTGATGTTTGATCAACTGATAGAGCTGGACAGATCCATTTTCCTGGTATTAAATGGATTTCATTCACCTTTTTTTGATCAGGTAATGGTTATTTTCTCTGCCCGGACACCCTGGATTGCTCTATATCTGTCAATTGCCCTGTACATGTTCTTCACATTTAAATGGGAAATACAGAATGGATCTTTAAAGCATAAATTCAGAATTGTAAGAAAACCTTTGATTTTTGCATGTGTTGCTCTTGCAGGTGCGATAGTAACATTTGCATTCACAGATATCTTGTCTTCATTTATCAAAGAACTGGCAGAGAGGCCGAGACCGGCCTATGATCCTGTTATCGGATCATATGTAAGAATGCTGGAATATAAGGGGGGTATGTATGGATTCCTCTCAAGTCATGCAGCAAATGTTTTTGGACTGGCTACCTTCACCTCTTTGATATTCAAACGAAAATACTACACAATAACTATTTTCCTCTGGGCCATTATGGTCAGTTACAGCAGAATATATGTCGGGAAACATTTTCCTATCGACGTTATATGCGGAGCTGTTCTTGGCCTTCTGACCGGCTGGTGCATATTCATGATTGTTTCTCACATTTTCAAACGTTATAATACACAGGGTAAATCAGATGTATTACATAATTGACCATTCCACAGATCCATACTGGAACCTTGCAGCCGAAGAGTATTTGTTCAAAAACCTTGACAAGCCTGTTTTCAGACTCTGGCAAAATGACAATGCTATTATTATCGGGCAGCATCAGAATGCTCTTGCCGAGATAAACCTTGACTACGTGAGAAAAAACGGCATTAAGGTTGTCAGAAGACTTACTGGTGGAGGCGCTGTATATCACGATATGGGTAATGTTAACTTTACATTCATAGACAACCGTATTGACAATGAAGACACTGCCAGTATGTTTGCCCGTTTTACAAAACCTGTAATAGACTCATTGCTTAAGTTAGGAGTCAAGGCATATCTGGAGGGAAGGAACGATCTTCTGATTGACGGGAAAAAATTCTCAGGCAATGCAGTTGCAGTTTACAGAGAGAGGGTCCTGCAACATGGCACACTTCTCTTCTCCTCATCTATGAATACATTAGGAAATGCACTTGCCAGCAGACCGGAAAAATTTATTAGCAAATCTGTAAAATCAAACATTGCCCGTGTAACAAACATAGGAGAACATCTGGAGCATCCTATGACTATTTCTGAATTTATGGACTTTATGGAAAAAGAGATTAATACGATTAACCGTAATCTTTACCAGCTTTACTCTTATTCCGATAAAGATACTGAAGCAATTAAAAAACTCAGGGATGAAAAATACAGTCAGGACTGGTGGAACTTCGGATTTTCTCCTGTTTATCAATATTCCAAGGTAAAGCAGTTCCCCGGGGGTCTGGTTGAGATCTATCTAATAGTCAGCAAAGGTATAATTACAGACATCAAGATCTTTGGCAGCTACTTCTTTATTAAGGATACAAATGAAATTGAATCACTGCTTACAGGAGCTGCTCACACACCTGATGGGGTAAGTGAAAGGCTGAAAAATATAAACCTCTCCGACTACTTTGGAAACGTAGAGGGAGAGGAGTTCTTAAGTCTTTTCTGGGACTAGTGTATTTCTAAATTTCCTTTCTTTTCTCTTTGTATTTTACCAGGATATCTTTAAGCACATCTGTACAATCTACCAAAGCGTCCTCAAATTTTATTGAATGACGTTCTACAACCAGGTCATTACCCGGCATGTCTACCCTTATCCTTACATTTTTATTTTCGTGATCGGGTAAAAGGCTTAATACTACTTCTACTCTTTGTATTTCATCATAATACCTTGAAAGCTTTGAAAGCTTTTTCTCGATGAAATCTATCAGCTTCTGATCTGCGTTAAACTTGAGTGACTGAATTCTAATGTCCATTTTATCCTCCTTTTTTTGCTCGCGGATGAGCGGTTAAAAATACTTTTTTAAGTTGCTCGAATGAATTATGAGTATAAACCTGAGTTGCTGCCAGTGATGAGTGGCCGAGAATCTCCTTGATACTGTTAAGATCTGCTCCATTATTCAACAAATGCGTTGCTATGCTGTGCCTGAGTACATGTGGCGACCTTTTGCCTGTAAATCCCTCAACCCCTCTGAGCTCCTTTGTTACTATTTTATTAACAAAAGAGAGATAGAATGGTTGACCGGAATCTGTCAAAAAGAAGTTACTTTCGTTATTTACAGGATATATCTCCCGGAACTTGTCCAGATAAATGGAAAGTTCTTTCTGAAGACTTTCCGGAAGAGGTATCTCTCTCTGTTTATCCCCTTTACCAACTACTCTCAAAACTGCCCTGCTGACATCCCAGTCCGAAATTTTCAGATGCGCAAGCTCTGCCCTTCTTAACCCGGTACAATAGAGCATCGAGACTATAGTACGGTTTCTGAGTGCATAAAAATCCTCCGGGTCCGGTTCCTTGTCGAAATAGTTCTCTACTGCATTCTGAGTATAGAATTCAGGTAGTTTTTTCGATTGTTTGGGACGGGGAACTCTCTTTACAGGATTTGCCTTGATTAATCCTTTTTTCACTAGATAGTTTGAATAGCTGCTAAGTGCAGAGAGTTTCAGATTCATTGTTCTCGGGGAGAGGCCAGAATCGAGTCCCGTTGCAACAAAACCTCTTATTGTATTTGGATGAAGGGCCACATATACATCTTCGTCATCTGAAAGTGACGCATAGTCGTAAAACTCGCCTATGTACCCTGAATAGAGCGTCAGCGTTCTGGAAGAATACCTTTTATGAACTTTCAGATAATCTATAAACTCAGTTAGCTCTCTCATAATTATTCTTTGATACTAATTTACAAAAAAAAATGACACCATGTGAAAACAAAGTGTCATTTTATAAATTATTTCAGGTAATTACTCCTCGTTTAAACGAAGAGCTTGTACATAAATTGCTTTCTTAATTTCATCGCGTCTTTTAACAGAATTTTTTGTAAAAGTTTTTCTGCTTCTAAGTTCACGAACTATGCCGGTCTTCTCAAATTTACGTTTAAATTTCTTTAACGCTCTTTCAATATTTTCACCCTCTTTTATTGGTACTATAATCATACGGCAAACACCTCCTTTTTTTAGAATCACAAAAGTATGGATAATTTCGGTATCAGACAACTTATTAAACTGATTTTTCCTAAATTTGCACAAATAATTAGACAAATATGGACTTCACAGAGTTTAAAAGACAAATTTCACAAGGTATACCGGACATTCTTCCCGAATCTAAACCTTACGATAAAGATATAAATCATGCCCCTAAGAGAAAAGACATTCTCTCATTCGAAGAAAAAAAACTTGCCCTTCACAATGCGTTAAGGTATTTTCCGGCAAAGCATCATGATGCCCTTGCACCGGAATTCGCTAATGAGCTGAATGAGTACGGAAGGATATATATGTACCGGTTCAGACCCGACTACAAGATAACTGCCAGGTCTATATATGATTACCCCCACAAGTCGGTACAGGCAGCTGCTATAATGCTAATGCTAAGCAATAATCTCGACTATGCTGTTGCCCAACACCCTCATGAATTAATCACTTACGGAGGCAATGGAGCTGTGTTTCAGAATTGGGCCCAGTACCTGCTCACAATGCAGTATCTTTCACAGATGACAGATGAGCAGACACTTGTACTCTACTCCGGACACCCTATGGGGTTGTTCCCTTCACATAAAGATGCTCCGAGGGTAGTTGTGACAAATGGTATGGTAATTCCAAATTATTCGGGTAAGGATCATTGGGAGAAATTCAATGCATTAGGTGTTTCGCAGTATGGTCAGATGACAGCAGGATCATTTATGTATATTGGTCCGCAGGGAATTGTCCACGGAACGACTATAACTGTGCTGAACGCTGCCAGAATGAGATGCAGTTCGCAGGAGAAGGATCTGAGAGGGAAAATATTTGTGAGTTCTGGTCTTGGCGGTATGTCGGGGGCCCAGCCAAAAGCAGCAGTTATTGCAGGTGTTATTGGCGTGGTAGCAGAGATTAATCCAAAAGCAGTTCATACAAGACATTCGCAAGGTTGGGTAGACGAAGTATACTGCGATCTTAACCAACTTGTTGACAGAATAGAAAAGGCAAAGAAAAACAAAGAGGCAATATCTCTTGCATATCAGGGAAATATAGTTGACCTATGGGAAAAGTTCAATGAAATTGGCATGGAGATAGATCTTGGAAGCGACCAGACATCACTGCATAATCCTTGGTCTGGCGGATATTATCCTGCAGGTGTCAGTTTTGATGAATCAAACCGTCTTATGGCAGAGGAGCCGGAGAAATTTGCCGAGCTTGTGCGATCTTCATTAAGGAGACATGCAGAGGCAATCAATAAGCTTACAGCAAAAGGAATGTATTTCTTCGACTATG
>CAZREC010000045.1:4532-21137 GCA_964599025.1 uncultured Muribaculaceae bacterium
TAATGCATTTCTGCTTGAGGCATCAAGAGCCGGGGCAGATGTGCTTCTTGCAGATGGAAAATTCCGTTATCCATCGTATGTCCAGGATATTATGGGGCCCCTCTTTTTTGACTACGGCTTTGGTCCTTTCAGGTGGGTGTGCACATCTTCCGATCCAAAGGATCTTGAGATAACCGATTCCATTGCAGTAGAAGTTCTTGAGGAGATTATGAAAAATGCTCCTGATGAGATTCTTACTCAGCTTTCCGACAATATTCACTGGATAAAGGAGGCTGGGACTAATAAGCTTGTTGTGGGTTCACAGGCCCGGATTCTATATGCCGATGCAGAAGGACGGATCAAGATTGCTCTGGCAATGAACAAAGCTGTTCGTGAAGGAAGAGTCTCCGCACCGATTGTTCTGGGGAGGGACCACCATGACGTTTCAGGTACGGACTCTCCTTTCAGGGAGACATCAAATATATATGACGGCTCAAGTTTTACAGCAGACATGGCTATTCAGAATGTCATAGGGGACTCTTTCCGCGGTGCCACCTGGGTATCAATCCACAATGGCGGTGGCGTTGGCTGGGGAGAGGTTATTAACGGAGGGTTCGGAATGGTGATAGATGGCAGCGAAGACGCTGACAGAAGAATAAAGAACATGCTGCACTGGGATGTCAACAATGGCATTTCGCGCCGTGCATGGGCAAGAAACAGCAGTGCCCTCTTTGCCATTAAGCGAGAAATGGAGAGGACACCTGAACTTAAAGTTACTATTCCTAATTTTGCCGACGATGATCTAATCAGCAAGACCGCTGATCATGTTTTTAACAGGAAACCCTAGTTTGCCAGCATAATTTTTGAGCTCTTCCAGAATTACCGGATCTATATCCCTCTCGCGGGATAAGATCCAGAGATACTCACCTGTTGGTCCGCCAACAAGTGCGTAGGTATAATCCTTATCCACCTTAAGAACCCAGTAATCACCCGAAAACGGCCAGAAAAAGCTAACTTTTAACTTTCCGGGTTCTTTTGGATCAGGAGCCCATGCCCTGCCTTTTGCCTGTTTTATCCTTGTTTTGTCGTTGATCAGCCTTCCCTCGTTTATTACTACTATTGTTCCGTCATCGTCAATACGATAGAATGCAGTGTTCTCCTCCAGCCCCTCTTCAAATGTATTCGGCAGCCTCGAAATCTCATACCATTTACCCATATATTTATTGATATCAAACTCCTGTACTGTATCTAATGTGAGATACGCTGCAGAACATGATGCAAGAGATAATAGGGATAACAGAGATACAATATATTTCATAATTTTAACATTCATTTTATTACATTGTAATTGCAACAAATTCTGTACCGAAAAATTTTTTATTTTTTTCGGGAAGTGTATCAATTATTACACTATTCAAAAATTGCTGATTCTACTTTTGTGATATAAATATAGATAAAAAAATGAAAAGAACAGTTATAAAGATTGATGACAGCCTTTGCAACGGCTGTGGAAATTGTGTAAGTGGTTGTCACGAAGGTGCACTGCAAATGATTAATGGAAAAGCAGTGATGGTTAGTGAGCTCTATTGCGACGGACTTGGTGCCTGTATTGGAGAGTGCCCGGTTGGTGCGATAGAATTGATCGAAAAAGAGGCAGAGCCATATGATGAAATTGCAGTAATGGAAAGGATTGCTTCAAAAGGAGAGAAGGCGATAACAGCTCACCTGAGACACCTGAAGGAACATGGAGAAAATGAGTGGTTGAAAATAGGGATGGACTGGTGCAGGGAACATAATATCAGTGTTGACTTATCGCAGTTTTCTTCTGAAAAGCCGAAAATGGCCTGCGGATGCCCCGGTTCAATGGAGAGAGACTTCAGAAACACTGCTCCTGCTGCTGCATCAATTGGGTCGGTAAGCTATGCACAGACGTCACAATTACAGCAGTGGCCGGTGCAGCTTCATCTTCTTAACCCTGCAGCATCGTTTTTTCAGGGTGCAGATGTACTGCTTGCCTCCGATTGTTCTGCATTTACTGCCGGTAATTTTCACGAGACTTTCCTTAAAAACAAAACTCTGGCCATTGCCTGTCCTAAACTTGACAGTAATAACCAGAGTTATGTAGATAAAATTGCTTCAATGATGGACGATGCGAGGATCAACACTCTCACTGTGCTGATGATGGAGGTTCCTTGTTGCGGCGGATTACTAGGCTTTGCTAAATCTGCAAGGGAAAAAGCTACCCGCAACGTTCCTATCAAAGCAATAATTCTTAGCGTACACGGAGAAATCCTTTCAGAAAACTGGGTCTAGCTCATTTGTTCTTTGAGAAAAGCAGGTTGTCCAGTGAATACTTTCCCGGACCCAGCAGGAACAGAGCGACAAACACCAGAAGATAAAGCAATGCCATCTCTCTTACCTGAAATGGGTCAGCGGCATGTGTGACGAATGCAGCAATTATCATAGTGAACGCCATTGGTATAAGGGCAAGCCTTGTAAGCAACCCTGCTATCACAAATATGGCTGCAAAGAACTCTGCCCCTATCGCCAGAATCAGGGAAAGTTCTGACCCCAATCCAATAGGGTCAGGAAATCCCTGAGAGAAGGCTTCAAAGCTTTGAATCTTTGCCCATCCATGTGTCATTATCATTATTGAAATGCCTGCTCTTAAAAGCAAAAGAGCTGCAGAGAGGCCTTTATCGTTAAGTGAAAAACCATAAAGTATAAATTTTTTCATTTTCGTTCTTTTATATTTGTTTGCTTTGTGTGAAAAAAGGAACCAGAACACCCTCAATATCGGCGAATGCCTTTTGCATCACCTCATTTACTATACCCCCAATCTGAGAAGCTATTTTGCCAGAGTCCATCCTTGAAATTCTGGTTTTTCCGTCGGATGTTTCGTATACAGATATCCTGCAAGGCATTAAACTTGAATATAGGCGTTCATGATCACTCTCAAGTAGTCTGACAGAGTAGGAAGGCTTACACAATTCAAGAACCTTCACCGGCAATACCTCAAAGTTGTTTTTGTGAAGTGTCTCCTGCAGGTCGTGTACATGCGTCACTTTCCAGCCAATAGATACAATTGAGTCAGTCAATTTGTCGACTGTTACGTTAAAGTTATATTTACTTTCGTTTTCAATAAACATTTCCATAATCTTACATATTTTTAATGATGTTTGAAAGGGTTTCCGGGAGATCAATACTTTCTGTTTCGATAGCCTTGAGTACCTTTTTTCCCTCTTTTGACAGTGTAAAATACATCTGTCGTTTATCTTTGTCTCCCATATCTCTCTCTATTAATCCTTTTTCCTCTACTGACCTCAATAGCTTAGAGGTGTTGGAGCAACTCAGATGCAGCTGTGATGCAATCTCTCCTGAAGATAACCTGCCATCTTTTAGAGAACAAATTACCATTCCTTCATTCAGACATAATGAATGTTTTGTTAAAAAAAGAGCCTCAAACTCGCTTATTGAACGACAAAGATCTCTTATGGCACAGAGTGTTTTCATGATTAAATCTTCTTAAGTAATACTTTATCAATTATTTTCTTTAGTTCTGATTTAGGCAGTGCACCCTGTGCGATTTGCGGAGCCTCGCCCATAGGAATGAAAAAAAGTGTAGGTATACTTGAGATGCCAAAGGCCGATGCAAGTTCCTGCTCCTTGTCGGTATCAACCTTATAGATATAAATAAGTCCGTCATACTCTTCTGCCAGTTGCTCCAGCAAGGGAGCGATGGTTTTACATGGTCCGCACCATGTGGCATAAAAATCGACAATGGCCGGTTTGTCCCCCAGATATTTCCACTCCTTGGAATTTGTCTCGTAATTGACAACCTTTTTTAAGAATTCGGCCTTTGTAAGATGGATTGTTTTTACCTCAGTTTTTGTCTTATTGCTGTTTTTATCTGTTGTTTGGTTCTTTGCGTTACCCGTACCACATGATATGATAAATCCCGATAGAAGGATATAAGCTAAATATTTTTTTATTCTCATTTTCTACTAAATTTAATTAAATATTGAAACTTTTGCAAAATTAACAATTATTTCCAATATAACAAATTTCCATTGGAATATATTTTGACCGTTAAGATAATTTTTCTTTCTTTGTATAAAAATCTCTCCTCATATATGAAAAAACTTATTTATCTGATGGCCCTGCTTCTTGTTGCAACCCTTTGTTTTTCTGAACCATATAACAAGAAACTAACAGTAATGACTTATAACGTACACCATTGCAATCCTCCTGCAATAAAGGGTCTTATAGATGCCGGTGCCATTGCAGAGGTTATAAGGTCAAATAAAGCTGACATCGTTTTCCTCCAGGAGATTGATATAGCGACACAAAGAGTAAATGGAATGAATCAGTCGCTGGAACTATCACGGCTGAGCGGACTCCAGTATTCAGTTTTTTTTAAGGCAATAGACTTAATGGGTGGAGAGTACGGTGTTGTAATATTGTCCCGCTTTCCACTTGACTCAGCCTTTGTTTATCCGCTATGGCAGAGAGGAGAAAGTGAGCAGAGGGTTCTGGGAATTGCTGTTGCCACCCTTCCGGATGAACGGAAAATAAGGGTTGCATGTACGCATCTCGATCTTTCGGCAGATATACGAAAAAGAGAGATTGAGCAAATAGAGATGATTCTATCACGAGGAGAGACTCCTGTAATACTGGGAGGAGACTTCAATGCCGAACCGGCAAGCAAGGAGATGGCCGTTATGTTTAACCGGTTTACCAGTTCAACAAACGATTTTACCGTTACTTTCCCAAACACTAAACCGGACAAGACAATCGACTACCTGTTTACACGTCGGATTGACAAATTAGGATTCATCACACATAAGGTAATACCGGGAATTGATGCTTCCGATCACTTGCCGGTGATTGCAGAGGTTGAATTTTAATCTTTCAATAAATATTATGATTACATTTGCAGTCAATAAAATCTTGAAATGATGAAGTACATATACAAACTAATCCTGAAGATAATGGGATGGAAAATTATGGATACTCCAGTTCCGGAACCAAAATGTATAATTCTTGGCGTTCCACATACATCCGGCTGGGACTTTGTCATATCATACCTTTTTTATCACTCCTTTGGGGCGACTGCCTATATAATGATAAAAAAGGAATTTTTCTGGGGCCCTCTTGGGCCGATTATGAGATCGATGGGTGGTATCCCTGTAGACAAGAATAAAGGGGCAACACTCACAAGACAAATTATAGAAGAGTTTAACACAAGGGAGAGGCTCCATCTCGCAATTGCTCCTGAAGGAACCCGCAGGAACACTGAAAAGTGGAAGACAGGGTTTCACACTATAGCTCGTGCAGCAAACATTCCGGTTTATCTTGGATATTTTGACTGGGGGAAAAAAGAGGTTGGAAGAGGAGAAAAATTCGAAATAACCGATGATGTTCAGGGTGACCTTAAGAGGATAAGACAATGGTATAAAGATAAAGGAGTTCAAGGAAAATTTCCGGAAAATTTCAATCCCGGAAGTGATTTGGAATGATAATTGTAATAATTACACTTGGTAATTAAAAAAAACTAATGGAAATCAAGAAATTCGACACTTTAAGAGACCTATATTCTTACTGTACAGACAAATTTGCAAAAAACAAAGCATTCGCATATAACGGGGGAAATTCTTACACTTACAAAGAATTCGGAGACAAGACCAATGAGGTGGCTCAATTACTTAGTTCGGCCGGTATAAGTAAAGGAGATAAAATTGGTATTCTTAGCCAGAATATGCCTAACTGGCCCGTAGCCTATTTTTCGGCTGTTGCATTCGGCAGGGTTGCTGTCCCAATGCTGCCTGACTTTGCTGAATCTGAAATCAGGAATGTTATTGACCATTCCGAATCAAAAGCACTTTTTGTATCCAAAAGGCTACTCTACAAGGTTCCCAAAGAGCTTATGGAGAGACTCAATATTGTTATTGATATAGATTCCCTGGAGGTGATACATAAAGCAAATGATATCGATGCTGTTTCTGAAGCATTTTCAGCTCCGGAAGATCTGGCAACAATCATATACACATCCGGCACTACAGGAAACTCTAAGGGTGTTATGCTCAGTCACAGGAACCTATGCACTCATCTTTATGCTTCATTCAAGCTTCGTCCCAGTTTTGAATGGGATATCTGGTTATCTGTTCTTCCTTTATCTCATACACTGGAATGCAGTCTTAGCATGATGCTGCCAATGATGAGCGGTGCATCGGTCTATTTTTTAGAGAAGGCTCCTACCCCATCTGTTCTGGTTCAGGCCCTTAAGGAGGTCAGACCAACAACGATGCTCACAGTGCCAATGATAATAGAGAAAATATACAGATCATCTATCGTTCCGAAATTTCAGGCAAACAGCATAACAAAAGCTCTCTACAAGACAACAGTAGGTCGTAAATTCCTTCACAGAGTTGCGGGCAAGAAGCTGATGGAGACATTCGGTGGAAGAATCAGATTCTTTGGAATTGGAGGTGCAAAGCTTGACAGTCAGGTGGAACGTTTCTTACTGGAGGCAAAATTCCCATATGCAATAGGGTACGGACTTACCGAGACCTGCCCTCTGCTTGCCGGAGCCATACCATCTATGGTAAAATGGCAATCGACAGGTCCCGCTGTACATGGAGTGACCTTAAGAATTGACAATCCAAATCCGGAGACCGGAGAGGGTGAAATTGTTGCAAAAGGGCCCAATGTAATGATGGGCTATTATAAGAATCCGGAAGCAACTGAACAGTCATTTACAAAGGACGGATGGTTCCGCACAAAAGATCTTGGCATAATAGATAAGGAGGGGCGCCTGTATATAAAAGGACGTCTTACAAACATGATATTGGGCCCTAGTGGCGAGAATATCTATCCTGAGGAGATTGAGTCAATAATCAATGGACACTCAATGGTTGCAGAGTCCCTTGTTACAGAAAGCAAGGGAAAACTTATTGCTCTTGTTCATTTTAACCCCGATAAGCTTAAGGCAATGATGGAGGCTACGGAGGAAGCACTTAATGCTTACTATCACCAGACCAAGGAACAGCTTGTTAAAAGCTATGAAGGTAAAAAAGACGAACTGGTAAAATCGTATGAAGAGAAAAAAGATGAGACAGTAAAGGCTTTCAATGAGAAGATAGAACAGTTGAAGAAAGAGGTTTACGAATATGTGAACTCCAGAGTAAACAAATTTTCAAAAATCTCGTTTGTTGTTGATCATCCCGAACAGTTTGAAAAGACTGCCACTCAAAAAATTAAAAGATTCCTGTACCACAAGAAATCTTAGAAGGTAATATCCAGGCGACCCACATAAACATTTGCAGTTCCGGTTTGATTTACTATCACTCCCTTTCCTGCCCTGTTTTTCATCAATACAGGCTTTTCAAGAAATGTATGTGAATGTCCCCCGATAATTATGTCTATGTTCCTGCTGTATTTTGCTAGTTCTGTGTCTGATGGGTTTTCTTTGTCGCCACCATCATACCCAAGATGACTAAGCACAATTACAAGATCGCATTTCTCTCCGTGTTTAAGTTGCCTTGCTAATTTATTCGCAGTCTTTATCGGGTCCTTATATATAATATCGGCCCGTCCACTTTCTGAAACATAACCTTTCAGGTTCAGAAGGACACCAATTATTCCAATCTTTCTTCCCCCTTTGTTGATTATTATCCACGGTTTTATAAGATCCTTAAGCGGACTCTTTGAGAAATCATAGTTAGCACACAGAGTAGGGTATTTTGCCTGTTTCAGCCTATCTGCTAATTGTTGCTGACCATTATCGAACTCATGGTTCCCCAGGCAAACGGCATCGTAACCCATAGCGTTATAAAGCATTACCTCTGTGGTCCCTTTGAATAGCGTAAAGTAGGGCGTACCCTGATTGTAGTCCCCTGCATCCAGAACCAATACATTATTGTTTTCGTGTCTGACTTTATCAAAATAATTGGCAACCCTTTGAAATCCACCATAACCGGCGTTCCTTCCGCTTGTTATTGTCTCAATATTGCTGTGGGTATCGTTTGTATGAAGAATAACCAAATCCTGAGGGTATCCTGCAACTGACAATAAGACAGATACTAATGTCAGTAAAAATCTTCCGGTATGTAATGTTCTGTTCATAATACTAATCCTCAATCTCAACTCTGTTGGTTAATGATGATTTTATCTTCTCTCCCCGTTTCCTTATATCGGCTATTTTTTCGAAAATGGCATCCCTTATAAGAAAACCTGTCTGTTCAACCGCTATTGCCTCTTTAAGGGCCATGACATTATCTCCTCCGCTTAGCAGGAAATCTATTGTTGCAATACGGTAGATCTTCGCATCATCTATCTGTACTCCGTCAATAAGAGCCTCTTTTAGCTCTCCTCCCTTTATTTCTAGCTGCACGTTATATGACATTGCCTCTACCCGGTTTCTTGCAAATGATTCCAGTAGTTTCCTTACTGTTTCTCCTGTCACATCCAGAACCACTACATAGTTTTCGAAAGGGAATATTGAGAATATATCGTATCTTCTTACATTTCCCTTTGGCAGTGAAGCCCTTATACCTCCGAAATTAGTCAGTGAAAAATGGACCTTCTCCTTACTGTGTTTTTGAGCAAATTCCAGCAAAGCATCAACTGCAAAATTTGAGAGCAGACTCTCCGGTCTTCCCGACCGCATCTCCGTTTCCGACTCTCCTACAACCTCCTGCATTATCCTGTCCATTTCAGGTTTAAAGAATTCAATGATTCCTTTGACAACGGGTTCCTCCGGTTTGTTTAATGTGCTATCCATTAATATCCTGCTTCCTTTAAAGGAAAAACGAAGCTCTTGAGCCTGCACTGCTCCCGCAATAATGAGGATAGTAAGGAATGTCAGGATTTTTCTTTTCATTTTTGTAGTTTATAACTGTATATTAGTATTTTAACCACTTTATAATCTCTTTCCAGCTGGCCTTCTTCCCATACATTAAAATACCAACTCTGTATATTTTAGAAGAGATTAGTGTCATAAGAAGGAAAGTGCCTATGAGTATCACTATTGACAGGGCCATTTCCCATGCCGGTACACCAAACGGAGCCCTGGCCATCATAACCATCGGCGAAGTGAAAGGTATCATAGATCCCCAGAAAGAGAGGCTGCTGTCGGGGTATTGGAATGTGTGTATCATTATAAAAAGCCCGACAATCAGAGGTAGTGTTACAGGAAGGATCAATTGCTGCGTATCTGCCTCGTTATCTACTGCCGAGCCAACTGCTGCAAACATGGATGCATAAAGAAGGTACCCCAATATGAAAAATGCCATAAAAGCCAGAATGATAGGAACAAAGTTTACTCCGGAAAGTGCGCTCATAATGTCTCCCATTGGAGAGTTATCTACAGGTAAGGTTGTTACAGACTGTGCCATACCAGCCGGAAGCTGACTCTTTGCCATATCTATACCCATAACTGACTGTGCCCCGAATATAATTCCAACGGTTAGTCCTATCCAGATAAGGAACTGAACCAGAGCAACCGATCCTACACCAAGTATTTTACCCAGCATTAGTTCAAACGGCTTTACTGAAGATATTATAACCTCCACTACCCTGCTCGATTTCTCGTCAATCACGCCTCTCATTACCATAGAACCGAACATGAAGATAAACATGTAAATCATGAAACTGGCAATGTATGCTATTCCCATGTATATCTCAACCATTCCAAGTTTTTCGTCGCCCTCCTCGCTTATTGTGAAGGTCTTAACGCTGACGTCGGTATTTAAATCCTTTAAAATGGCATCAAGATTTTCAACATTATATTTGCTTAGTTTTGTTTTTTCAACTGCCTTTTTCACTGTCTTCTCAATCGTTGTCTTTGTATCGATATTAAGTTGTTTTGAAGAGAATGCAGAAACTGCGACGTTGGCAGCTGAGTCCAAGGGTGATATCTCTACTAATGCGTACAGATCTTCATTGGCAAAGTTTTTCTTTATCTTCTCCACATCTGCATTCGCATCGAACAGATATGTATATTGTTCGCTGTTCTTAAAAAAAGAGGCACAAACTTCAGACTTGTCCACTATCATAATCTTCTGCCCGGTCTCCCCCGAGGATAAGGTCATGATTACAGATGGCATTACTATGAGAGCCGCAAAAAATATTGGTGTAAGGAGAGTCAGGAATATAAAGGATTTTTTCTTTACCCTTACCGAGAATTCCCTTGAAATTATTAGAAATAGTTTATCTGTTTTCATAGCAAAATGTTAGCTTACCAATTTAATAAATATATCATTCATCCTTGGAACCATCTCCTTATAAGATACGATATCTACCTTATTTATGAGTTCTCCCAGTATTTGTGAGGAGTTTGCCTCCTTGTCCACCTCCAGTACTGCCCTTCTGCCATTTTTGTGTTCCTCCTGTGAAATAAGCCTGAAAAGATTGTTACTCTGCAACTCTACTGGTTCTGTAGAACGGTAAAAAACCTCAACTTCATTTTTTCCGTAATGGCTCCTAATTTCATCGAGACCTCCGGTTACAATCAACTTTGCCTTGTTTATAAGGGCGATATTGTCGCATAGCTCCTCCACCGATTCCATATTGTGGGTCGATAGAATTATTGTTGCACCGTTCGCTTTCATTGCCAGAATTTCATTCCTTATGAGCTGTACGTTTACAGGATCGAATCCGCTGAATGGCTCATCAAGAATCAAAAGAGATGGCTTATGCAGCACAGTTGTAATAAACTGGACCTTCTGGGCCATACCCTTTGACAGCTCCTCTACCTTCTTGTTCCACCAGGCTTGTATACCGAATTTTACAAACCACTCTTTAAGCTCCTTAGTTGCCTGACTATGACTCATTCCCTTCAACTGAGCCAGATAGATGGCCTGTTCGCCTATCTTCATTTTTTTATATAGCCCCCTCTCTTCCGGCAGATAACCTATTTTGGCAATGTCGGATTGCTTTATTGGGGCTCCGTTGAAAAGAACCTCTCCGGAATCAGGAACAGTAATCTGGTTTATGATTCTGATAAGAGTTGTCTTGCCGGCCCCGTTTGGACCTAGAAGACCGAAGATTGAAGCTTTTGGTACATTAATGCTCACACTATCAAGTGCGGTGAATTGGTTAAACCTCTTAACCACATTGTTACAGCTAATGATACTCATTCTTTATCTATTGTTAAAACAGGAAAAATATTTTAAAATCAGACAAAGATAATTAAACTCTAATTACTTAAAATAGTATTTAAGTATTTTATGAAGCTCTTTTTTAATGATATTATTCAAGACCAGACTTGTCAGGTCTGTCATCTCCGGAGCTCTGGAGTCCCTGAATCTTATTATTGCTCTTGCAACATATCCTCCCAGATAAGGGTGCCTCGACAGCTCCTCAAATGTCGCCTCATTAAAGTCTGACTTTGCCACATTGTTTGTATCAATTACTATCCTGTCGGCAAATAGTTCCAGCCGCTCATTGTCAATTCCGAATATTTCCATTAATTGCTCCTTGGCGGCAAATCCTCCAAGACGATCCCTGTACTGAATGATCTTCCTTGCATAATACGGGCCTATTCCGGGTAGTGCCACCAATGCTGCGGAATCAGCCATATTAAGGCGCAGAGGCTCTCTTTTTTGAGTTCTATATGTTGTAAAGGGTCTATCTTCTCTACTTACCGATGAATCCTGCCGGGTCTGAGTATTCGGAGAATTTACGTATGATTTTGAAAAGTCTTCTGCCTTTTTAAATCTTCCTTTTTTTCCACCTTTTTTGTCTGTTTTGTTCGGATAAAACCTTTTATCTGCAATTACTTCCGGTTTTTTATCTGTGATTTCTCTAACAGAATTCTCAGATTTATTCTTCTTCTCCTGAGCAAATAAAAAAAGCACTCCCTGAACAAAGAGTACTATAAAAATCAGTGTTACAACCCCTGATGCATGTGATTTTGTAATCTTTCCCTCTCTCCTCATCTCTCTCTCCTCCAAATTTATTATTTATGTTTTCCTGCTACTACTATTACTATCTCCCCCTTAGGTTCGTTTGAGCCATACCACTTGACGAGCTCTCCAAGTGGAGCCCTCCGGTTCTCCTCAAATAACTTTGTCAGCTCTCTTGAAACCGATGCCTCCCGTTCCTCTCCAAAGGCGACTGCAAGCTGCGAAAGAGTCTTTACCAGCCTGTAAGGTGATTCATAGAAGATTATTGTCCTGCTCTCTTCACTTAGTTCCTTTATTCTTGTCTGGCGCCCCTTTTTTAATGGAAGAAACCCCTCAAAGCAGAACCTGTCACATGGCAGACCTGAGTTTACCAATGCCGGAACAAAAGCAGTTGCACCTGGCAATGTCTCTATCTCTATACCTCTCTCCTTGCACTCTCTCACTAACAGAAAACCCGGGTCAGAGATACCCGGTGTACCGGCATCACTTATGAGTGCTATTCTCTCTCCGGACAAAATTCTCTCTGCAATTCTCTCAACACTTTTGTGTTCGTTATGCATATGATGAGACTCCATCCTTGTCCTTATTTCGTATTTCTTTAAAAGGAAGGAGCTGGTTCTTGTATCTTCTGCAAGAATAAGATCTACCTCTTTCAATATTCTCAGTGCCCGGAGAGTAATATCTTCCAGATTTCCTATTGGGGTAGGTATCAGATAAAGTTTAGACATCTAATTTCCTTCTAAGAATCATGTAAAACCTGTAAATTATATTTGACGTTTCGTCCCAGTCCGGAAAAGCTGCTCTTGTATATTCAAGGGCCTCCTCCATTGAGTTCATTTCATTAAGTTTCTGAATGCTGAGCCTGTATTGCTCTTCATCGTCGTTGAACAATCCCTTAATAAAATAAATTTTATCGTTCAGTGTTATTGCATGATTTATATTCTCAATTGCAGGCCCAGGGATATCGGTCTTCCAGGCAACTACGGCACTTTCAGCAGCATCAAGAATAGATGTCCTTCCGTCATAAAAGAGCTCCATCTCCTCCTCTTCAACAGCAATTCTCAACTTAGACTTTTCGTCGGCGGGCAAATGGGGAAGGAATGATTTTGAAACATTAAGCTGCACATCTGAAAATGATCTTTTCAGTTCGGCTATTGTCTGATTGAGTTTTCTTATCTCCTCATCCTTTGTGTTTATTAACCTCTCTGCATCCTCCCTTTTAAAGTATCCTGAAAGGTTGTATCTCTCCTGCTCCATCATTAAAGTATTGAGCTTTTGCTTTATAAGGTCCGCTGCAATATTAAGTTCTTCCCATCTGGCAGGTGAAATAGAATCTGTATTGTTTAAAGAATCAAGATCTCTGAGAAAACCTGATATAATAATTTTGATTTCTGAAACTTTATTACTGTTAAGCATTTTAACTTTTTTATCTTTGCATACGATACAAAAGTAATTAAAATGTTTTTAGAAAGCGCAAAAAAAGCAGGCTGGATTGAGGTGATCTGCGGATCAATGTTTTCAGGTAAAACTGAGGAGTTGATAAGAAGACTTAAAAGAGCAAAATTTGCTAATCTTCGTGTGGAAATCTTTAAACCAAAGATTGATATAAGGTATTCTGAGGAGGCCGTGGTTTCACACGATTCCAACAGCATTAGGTCAACTCCTGTTGATTCACCAACAAGTATTTTACTCTATGCGTCGGAGGTTGATGTTGTTGGTATTGACGAGGCTCAGTTTTTTGACAAGAGCATTGTTAGTGTATGCCAGCAACTGGCTGCTAACGGGATAAGGGTAATTGTAACAGGTCTTGATATGGATTATCTGGGGAACCCTTTTGGCCCCATGCCTGATCTTATGGCAGTCGCGGAATATGTGACCAAGGTGCATGCAATATGTGTAAAATGTGGAGATCTGGCTCACCACTCACATAGATTAACAAAAAGCGACAAACTGGTCATGTTGGGTGAAAAAGACACCTACGAACCAATTTGTCGCCATTGTTTCAATGGTCTAACCAAATAAATTACTTAGCTGGAGCAGCTGCAGCAGCTTTGCGGGTTAGTTTTGCTTTACCGTTATGAGTAACAGTAGCTTCTGGGTTAACAGCTGTAAAGTTAACAACCAATGTTTCAGGATCAGCAACAATTTCCATTGCACCGTTAAGGTCCATAGGCTGAGTGCAAGTCATTGTACCTGTGAAAGTAACAGCAGGTTCAGCGATTGTAGCAACACCACCTACAGTGATTGAAGTAGAGTCATTAATTGTGATAACTGCTGTAAAAGTAGAGTCAGCAAGATAATCAAGCTCGATTGGAGCAACGATTTCCTGAACTACTGAATTGCCAGTTGAATCAACAACAGTAACAGCGATTGAGTCCATACCTGACCACTGTCCAACTAGTTGTTCAGAAACAGGTTTAGCTTTAGGACCACATGAAGCAAGAGCCACGATTAACGTAGCGGCAGCAAAAATTGTTTTTAGTTTCATTTTATAAAATGTTTTAGGTTTGTTTGTCATTTCGGCGGCAAATGTAGGAAGATTTTCAATACATCGTTCATTTTTTTAAACATTTTGTAACTTTGTTCTTATATTTTTTTTCAATGACACATTCTCAATTTACATTAAGTAGGTCCAACTTACTTCACAACTATAATTTTTTTCGCTCAAAACTCTCATTATCAACAAAGATGTTAGTATTGGTCAAAGCCAATGCATATGGTCATGGTGATATTGAATGTTCTCGTCTTTTAGAAGAATTTGGTGCCGATTACTTAGGTGTAGCCTTCCCTATTGAGGGTATAAGGTTAAAGAAAGAAGGAATTAAGTTACCAATTATAATCTTAACACCGGGAATTGATAATTTCGAGGAGATAATCAACTATGGCCTTGAACCCAGCATAATAGATTTCGAGTCGGCACACAAAATGCTGGAGACTCTATTGCGGCTTAATATCAGCACATACCCGATACACATAAAGCTCGATACCGGTATGCACAGGGTTGGATTTGATAAAAATGAAATAAACGGGCTAAGGGAACTACTGCTATCTAATCCGAACATGATTGTGAAATCTGTCTTTTCTCACCTTTCGGCTGCAGATGAGGCTAAACATGATGAGTTTACGCGTTCTCAGATTGAATTGTTCAGGGAAATGAGTGGAGATTTAACATCAGGTTTTGGATATAAACCTATATTCCATATACTTAATTCATCCGGTACTGAGAGGTTCCCGGATGCCCAGATGGATATGGTGAGGATAGGCGTTGGAATGTACGGAACCAGCTATGTTGACGAATCAAGGTTAAAACCGGCAGGTTCATTACAGGCTCCAATCGTTCATATAAAAGAGATTACTGAAGGGACCATAGGATATGGAAGGCATGGTGTCATAGGGGAAAACGGAAAGGTTATAGCCACTCTCCCTTTAGGGTATGCAGACGGCGTAAACAGACACCTTGGAAGAGGATCTGCAAGTTTTTATCTTAACGGAAACCTTGTCCCAACAATTGGAAACATCTGTATGGACACTCTAATGCTGGACATAACCGGAACCGACGCCAAAGTCGGGGATGTGGTTACAATTTTCGGCGATTCACCAAAAGCGTCTGATATTGCAAGAATTCTGAAAACAATATCATATGAGGTTTTTACTTCGGTTTCTGCAAGGGTTAGAAGAGTTGTAGTACCTTAATGAGTTATTTTGTATACCAGTTCAATAAGAAGTTCACCGTCCGAAGCCTCTCCCCTGTCGTTGCTTTTACTCATGGAGTCATATTTTCTTATCAGAGAAATTATCTCCATACACTTTATCAAAGGATAGTTTTGTGCTGCAAGCTCATACTCCGGAATGAAATATGGATTGATTCCTATGTAATATGCCATATCTGAACGTGATGCCCCTTTCTTGCTGTTAACCATTGCATGATATTTGACAATTCTGGAAAAATGAGAGAATATAGTGGCAAATGTAACTACTAGAGGATACTGTTTTGGTGAGCCTGCAAAATGGTCCGCAATCTTGAAAACTTTGGTCTGGTCCTTTACTGAGATGGCTTTTGTCAGTTCAAACAGATTGTAATCACGGCTGATTCCTATATTTTCCTGGACATCTGCAGGTTTAATCTCTGTTTTTCCCTCCTGCAGGTTTGTAAGCAGCTTATCTAATTCTAGTACCAGTTTTCTTAACTCATTGCCGCTATAATCTGCAAGAAGTACCGATGCTTCAGGAGAGATGCTCTTTCCCTTTGATCTTACATATCTTTCAATCCAGAAATTAACCTTGTCTTCTCTAAGGGCGGCAGATTCGAAAACCACACCGTTTGCCATTGCCTGTTTATAGAACGATCCTCTCTTGTCCAGAGATTTGTTAGTCAATGAGATTACAAGTATGGTGGTGGACATTGGTTGTTTGCAGTAATATTCAAACTTATCCAGGTCACTGATAAGTTGAGCCTCTCTTACAATAACCAGTTGCCGGGAGGCCATCATAGGGAACCTTCTGGCAGCCTCTATAACCTGACCGGACGAGACATCGGTTCCGTAAAGAAGCAGTTGATTGAATCCCCTCTCTTCCGGCTTTATTGCCCTCTCGGAAATTTCCTCAATAATTTTATCGGAATAGTAGGGTTCTTCTCCCATCAGTACATAGAGTGGCTTAATGATCCCGCTTCTGATATCTGTAAGTATCTCCTCGAAGTGTTGTACCGTATCTTTTGTTT
>CAZREC010000046.1:0-20756 GCA_964599025.1 uncultured Muribaculaceae bacterium
ACCAGAAATGCAGACGAATATAAGAACTTTGTGGAGGTAAATCTTGCCGACACATAGCCTGGCACGATAAGTTGTATCTCGGGTAAGTATTAAATCAAAATAGATTAAATATATTTGGTTAATATGGTTATATATAGCAATATACCACTTACTATGCCCCGAGAAAACTTTAAACACTTTGTAGTAGTTTTTAGTAACGTGTAGATAACCATGACAATACGAAGAAGAATAATGGTTTTTTGAGAATTATTTTAAATATCGTTCGTGTAAGTCTCTATCAGACAAATATATGCTAAAATCTACTGCAAAGTATTGTCGTAAAATTGAATAGATATCCATTCTCAATCAGTCTTTTTGGTAGAACCCTCTGGCCATCGGTAAATAGTGCCGATGCTTCTCCGTAAGCTGCTTTAAAAATGAAAGCGGGAATCTTAAGTTTTATCGGGCATTTGTAGTGAGAGGCAAGTGTCTGGGTTAATTCAGAGTTATTTACAGGATTTGGAGAGGTGAAATTGAAGACACCGCTCAGCTCCTCTTTTTCAATCAGAAATGCAAAGGCTCTTGATAAATCATCAAGTGCTATCCATGAGAACGGCTGTTTCCCGTTTCCTATTGTTCCTGCTACTCCAAATTTAAAAGGAAGTGACATTTTGGGTAAGGCTCCTCCTTTATTGGAAAGTACTACACCAAACCTGGCAATGACAACCCTTATCTTACTGTTTGCTTTTAAGGCTTCGTTTTCCCAGTCTATGCATGTTTGTGCAAGAAAATCATCTCCTCGTTCCGGAGAGTATTCATCGTAAGCTTTATGGTCAATATCTGTTTTGCTTATACTTGTTGGGTATATTCCTATTGCAGAGGCAGATATTAGTAATGATGTCCTTTTTGAACCGGAACAGTTTAAAAATCCGACTAACCTTTTTGTTGTTTCAATACGACTCTCTCTTATCTGCTCTTTTGCACTGCTGCTCCATCTTCTGTTTATTGATGCACCGGCAAGGTTTATTATAATATCACAATCATCTACATCTGCAGGGGTAAAGCCTCTGTTTAAAGACTTAACCGTATATTCTTGTTTATCAAGATATAGTGTCAGAGAAGTTCCTATGAATCCGGAGGCACCTGTGATGCCGATTGTTTTAGCGGGAGGGGGCATAATGGGGTAATTTGCTAATGTGCTAATATGCTAATGGGTGGTGAGGACGAGGGTGTCGTAGGCGGCCTGGATGTTGTCGGGGAGCTCGGTGGAGAGCTGCGCGTGAGTGCCAATCTGGTGTGAGAGATGGGTGAGATAACTGTTTTTTGCGCCGATACGTTGTGCAACATCAATTGCTTCCTGCAGGCTGAAGTGGGAGATGTGACGCTGTTTGCGGACGGTATTGATTACAAGGACCTCCAGATCTTTCAGCTTGGAAAACTCCTCTTCGTCAATTTTATTTGCATCGGTTATATATGCAATGTCCCCTATCCTGAATCCAAGAACAGGAAGGGTGTAATGCTTTACTCTGATGGGGGTTACAACTACAGAGGCACTATCTTGACCAATCACGAATGGTTCGGCATCAATGATCCTGACATCAAACTGAGGGGCTCCGGGGTATCGGTATTCAGAAAACGCATAGGAATACTCTTGTTCAAGTGACTTTTTCACCCTCGCTTCGCAATATATAGGAAGTGCCTTTTTACTAAAATAGTTTATTGCCCTTACATCGTCGAGACCACCAGTGTGGTCCTTGTGTTCATGTGTGAGGAGGATGGCATCCAGATTGCTTATATCTGCCCTCAGTAGCTGTTGCCTGAAATCAGGGCCGGCATCAATAAGTATTGAAAGGCCGTTATGTTCGACCAGTAAGGACGAGCGGAGACGGTTGTCGCGGATATCTTCGGATGTGCAGACCGGGCATTTGCAGCCGATCATTGGTATTCCCTGCGATGTGCCTGTGCCCAGGAATGTCACTCTTGTTGTATAACTCATTTTCACATTATAAAGATAGAAACTTTTCCTACCTTTGGAAAATTTTTGTTTTGAAAGGAGTACTATATCTAATACCTTCACCTTTAGGAGATAATGACCCTAAAGAGGTGATTCCGGCAACAGTGATGGAGCTGGCGTCTACATTAAAACATTTTGTGGTTGAGGAGGTTAGAACTGCAAGAAGATACCTTTCAAAAATCGGGCTCAAAGGGAAAATTGATACTCTTGAGTTTTATGAGCTTAACGAGCATACAAAACCGGAAGAGGTTGAGGAGTACATAAAAGTACTTCTTTCGGGAGAGAATGTGGGGCTCATAAGTGAAGCCGGACTACCTGCCGTTGCTGACCCCGGTTCCATGCTGGTTGAACTGGCTCACAACAACGGAATTGAGGTGAAACCTATGGTTGGCCCATCTTCTCTAATGATGGCCCTTATGGCCTCCGGAATGAACGGGCAGAACTTTGCCTTTACAGGCTATTTGCCGGTTAAGCCTGAGGAGAGAAGAGCCAGGATAAAACAACTGGAAAAGTTGTCACTCACTCAGCATCAGACCCAGATTATAATTGAGACACCTTACAGGAACAACTCGCTGCTGGGTGATATGCTTTCTGCTTGTTCTCCTAAGACCAGACTTTGCATTGCTGCGGAAATCTCTCTTGAGGGGGCATTTATAAAGACAAAAACTATTGAACAATGGGGACGCGAAAAGGTGGACCTCAATAAAAAACCTTGTGTATTTATCTTATGAACAATAATATATCAGAAAAAAACCTTATAGAGCTTGTCAATATGGAGTTCTATGCTCACCACGGACACTTTGAAGAGGAGCAGATTATTGGCAACAAATTTATAGTCAACTTCTCTGCCGAAACAGATATAATTACGCCGGGGTTGAGTGATGATCTTAAGGATGCACTTAACTATCAGGAGCTCTACAACCTTATTGGCGAAGAGATGTCCGTAACATCCAAACTGCTTGAAAATGTTGCAGTGAGAATTATCAACAGGGTAAAAAGAACATATCCTCAGGTCAAATGGGCAAGGGTGAGCATATCCAAGCTTAATCCTCCGGTCGGAGGGAAGGTAGAGGCCTCCAGAGTTGTTCTATCATATTAAACAGTTGTCCCGATGAAAGAGAAGAGTGGAAATCGTGTTGCATTTCTGACACTTGGGTGTAAGCTGAACTATTCAGAGTCATCTTCGCTTGCCAGAGAGTTTGTCGAACATGGATATGAGAAGGTGTCATGCAACAGTGAGGCAGATATTTATGTTATAAACACATGCTCAGTAACCGAACATGCCGATAAAAAATGCAGATCGGCTATCAGAAAGCTTCATAAAATAAATTCTGATGCAATAATTGCCGTAACAGGTTGCTATGCACAATTAAAACCACAGGAGATTCTTGACATTGAAGGGGTCGATCTTGTTCTGGGGGCCGACCAGAAACAGAACTTGTTCATGAGGGTTGCCGAGTTGAGAATCGAGGGCGGATTCACGGTGCATAAGGGCGGCCGGGCATTCTCCTGTGCAATTTCTGAGGTGGGGACAATATTTCCCGCATATTCATCGGATGACAGGACCAGATCGTTTCTAAAGGTTCAGGATGGGTGCGACTACAACTGCTCATATTGTACAATACCACTTGCAAGGGGAAAGAGCCGGAACCATCCAATCTCGTTTATAGTAAACGAGGCAAAAGAGATTGCTGCAAAAGGGATAAAGGAGGTTGTGCTGACAGGTGTGAACACAGGTGATTTCGGCAAGACCACAGGAGAACATTTTGCCGATCTGCTTAAGGAGCTGGATGAAATAGAGGGGATTGAAAGGTACAGAATCTCGTCTATTGAACCAAACCTTATTACTGAGGAGATAATCAAATGGATGTCGCAAAGTAAAAAGTTCCTTCCGCATCTGCATATACCGCTTCAATCGGGTTCAAACAGAATACTTGCTCTCATGAAAAGAAGGTACAACAGGGAGTTGTTTGCTCAGAGAATTGATATAGTCAGAAAATACATGCCGGAGGCGTTTATCGGGGTAGATGTAATTGTTGGATTTCCCGGTGAATCGGAAGCCGATTTCATGGATACATATAATTTTCTGGAGAGTGTTCACCCCTCGTTCCTGCATATTTTCCCCTATTCCAAAAGGAGCAATACTCCTGCGGCTGACTATGAAAATCAGGTAAAGGATTCTGACAAGAGCCTCAGGGTGGGTAAGCTCACAGTACTTTCAGACAGACTGCACGCAGATTTTATTGAAGCCAACAAGGGGAGAGCAGAACAGGTGCTTTTCGAGAGTACGCAGAAGGGGGGTAAGATGTTTGGATATACAAGGAATTACATAAGGGTGGAGTTGCCATACAAAAGCGAAATGATAGGTGAGATTGTACCTGTCACTCTTTGATCAGTAACTTCTCTTCACTTGGTTTTACCTCCATCATCCCTTTGAGTCTGGCCTCTTTTTCGTTAGCTTTCTGAATTCTTCTTCTTTTACTCATGAAGATACTGTTCAGCAACTCCCTGAACGAGCTGAACTCCTCCTGATATACCAATCCCAGTCCACTTCTCTGGCTGTAATCCAGGTAATTGGAGAACTGGTCGGCAGAGTGGGAGAATGCCTTGGCACGGAACCTTCCCTTTTCGTCAAGTTTTACCTCAACATCAATATCGCCAACAACACTTCCCTGTTTATTGAGATATTTGGAACTCCCTATGTTTCCGTTGACTATCACCTTGTTGTTGAATAGCTGGGCAGAGACCGCGGCATCAAATATATCCCTGCCATTCTGACCAGGCTGGTAATTGAAGCTTAAATCGAGAGGTATTGCCAGTTGGGTGAAAATCTTGTTTATCTGATTTGAAAGTATCTCTGTGGCATTTGAATACAGTAATGTTGAGTTATTTACAATGCTTGACTGAATGTCCGGGATAAAGCTGCCGGAAACTAGTATGGACATCACCTGTTTTACAACCTTGTCTTCTGTGTTAAGTGCGGCATCTACCCTCGATTTGGTGATAGGGTCCAGATCCGGTATGTCAATTCCGAAACTCAGATTAGGATTCAGTAATGGTCCTGACATTTTTATAAGACAGTCCACGTTTCTTCTGTTTCCTACAGAACTTGTATCAGAAATGAGTGTATTGATTGAGGCCTTTGCTCTGTAGCTTGCTGTGAGGTTAAGATTTGTTCTGTATATATCGCCGTTGAAACCGATGTTTCCACCCTGATATATTGTGAAATCTCTGTTAAACAAACCTTGAAGTACAAATTTATAGTGTCCCCGGTCAATCAGATAATCACCGTAAATACTGAAAATGTCCTTTGAAGGATTAATTTCGAGTGCAACTAATCCGCTTCCATATCCGGTTATAATATCCCCCACCGACTTGTCAATTTCTATCATCATGGCAGCATCGGGAGTGATATTTATTTTCAGCTTGACTTCAAGCTCAGAACTTTTCTTTGTTTTCTGTTCATTGTTAACCTCCATAAAACCAAACTCGTTGAAAACATTGACTTTTGGAGGTTCGACAAACCTAAGCAGATCTGACCCTGCTGCCTCTGAAGTCGATTGTAAAGGTATATGGATAACTGTCCCTTTGTTGGATGTTGCAGTGATCTCCATTTTTATCTTACGGACGGAACCCGATATGTCCAGCGTTCCGGTTCCGAATGCAGATCCGTAGAAAGAGGCATTGTCGCTCTCGTTTGTATTTAAACTCTCAAGATTGGAGAAGCTGATACTTGTGTTGAAGCCAAGGTTATAGAAATGGTCATAATATATACCTCCGTTTACCCTTCCTGTATTCCCATAGCGGTCCTTGATTATGGCATTTTCGGCCCTTAATCCCTTTTCAGTAACTAAAAGCGGTCCGTTAAGAGTATAGCCTACCTTTGTAAAGTTGACAGTAAATCCAACATCGTTTGCTACTGCATTTGTGCTTCTGAGAGAGAGTTTTTTAAGGTTACCGGTAAGATGAAGGTCACCTGTAACTCCTCCGCCTGACCGGGAGATAATATCGCTGAGAAATGGTTCAAAATATGTCACCAGCATATTGTCAAGCTTTGCCTTAAGGTCTACGGTTCCATCCTTTGGCTTGTATGTTCCCGTAACATCTAATGGTGTTTTTCCCGCAAGATTACTCTTTACCGAAACGTTAAAGTGTTTGTTGTGGTTATCCCATTTACTTAATATGAAAAGATCGCCGACATCTTTTCCCGATGCTGAAACACCTTTTCCAGTAAGGTCGATAAGTAGCTGCGGATTATTGTGTGCGTCCACCAGCGTTGCCATTCCTGAAAAATTCCCTTTCAGATTGAATGGTTTATGCATAAACAGATTGACAGGGCTTATATCGAAGTTTTTCAACCTTATGTTAAGAGAATCGCTTATACTCTCCGAAATTGTGCCGTCAATAAACAGTTCCTGATCTTTGTCAAACAACCTGAAGTTATTGAATGTATATGTGCTGTCCTGTACCTGAATGTCTGACTTTGCAAAGTTCCATCTCTGATTGTTAAAAACCAGCACCGATGGATTTATGGTTATTCCAAAATGAGGAGAATTATGGTCAACAGCTCTTGATATATGAATGTCTGTTGAAAAATCAAGGAAATTCTGCATCTCACCCTTGTTTGAGAAGTTAACGGCAATTCCCACATTGTTGTTCTTGGCAGTAATATCTATTTTGCTGCTATCCAGATTAGTGCCTGAAAAGACAATTTTATCGGAAATAATGGATGATTGTAAACCGTTATCTGTTGATCTAATTTTCAGCAGCAGGTTACTTGAATAATTTTGTCTGAAAGCTATTCTGGCTGCCTTGAGTTCTAAGTCCATCTGATTTTTTTCGTCAATTTCGGCTGCAAGTGTACTATTCGCAGAAATGAAGAATCCCGGCATAATAAGCTCACTTATAGCTCTTGAATCATAGAAACTGACGTTTAGCTTGTATTTTTTTGGTTTATCCTCATAAGTATAACCCTCCTTTTTTCTGAGCAATGCAGAAGTGTGTCTGTAGACGGTTGTATTGAGTATCTTATCAAAAAAATTAGTAAGGAAATCATTTCCGCTGTAGGTTGCTACAGCAAATGATGACTTGAGGGAGATGTTGAAATTGTTTTGATTTGAAGCAGATTGGATAGATATGTCACCAATTGAATAATCACCTTTACTATTTTTAAAATCGAGTGACTTGACATTTATCACTCCTATGATATCTCCTTTAAGGCTTTGTGTAAAGTTGGCAAGTGTCTTGAAACTTACAGTGGAGATGTTGTCGCGCCTGTCAATTTTAAGGGCCGCAAGATCGGCATAGGCAACATCTGCATAAAAATCGTAGTATGAATCCTTTTTTGCTGACAACCCAAATACTCCCTGGAACAGGAAATCAAGGTTTGGATCATGACAGATAATCTTTCCATTAAATACGTCATTCACATAGCTTCCCGCCGCATTTATATTTCTGAAAGGGTAATTATTGAATTCCAGCTCCTTTATGTATACGCTGTCTATGTAAAACTTGCTGCCTCCAGACGCTTCATCTCTCAAAAGAGCAGACATTGTGCTTCTCAGAGTAAGTTTGCCAATGGATTTATTGTTTATCAGCGACCCTACATTGAAGCTTTCTGTCCTGAGCTTACCCTGCAGATCTAGCCCTTTCTCTTTTTTATTCTGGCGCAACAGTATGTCAACATATGCGTTACCAATATTTGAGGTGAGGTTTCCATTAGCAACAAAATCGTTAAGCAAACCGGCAAGTCTCCCTTTAAAGTTATATTTTACAAAGGGAGAGAGACCGGAAATTGCTTTTATTGGCTTTGTGCTGTTTATGGTCGATATTATTTTTGCTATATCCAGACTTGTTGTAATACAATTATTGATATCTATAAATGCCATTGTCTCAGCACTCTTTGGCAATCCCGAAATTCTCGCATTAATGTCAATATAAGACAACCCGGATTCCGATGTTACCTTAAGACCCTCTGTATGCAGATTGGAAACTGTCCCGGAAACAAGTCCGGATGCGTAGAACGATAGTCTGTTGTCTGTGAGAGAGGGGGCAAATTTCCATAAGGTAATGAAATTCAGGTAAGAGTTGTCCAGATCCATCTCCAGGAACACCTTTCCGGTGAACTCCTTAAAATCACTCAAACTTTTGTATTGCAGGGAAAAATGGTTGGCTTTCAACTCGGTAAAGCCATCGAACAGATAAAGGTCGTTAAACCTGGCTTCATGTGGGCTAAGCTTAAGACTTGCATTCATGTTTTTAACAGTGAAGCCGCTTTTTTCTGCAAACCGGATATAATTTATATCTGCAAGCAGGGTATCCTTGTCGTAGTGGAGATGTTTTATTTCTGCATTTATATCGCTGAGAGAGAGATCAGAGAAGTCGATAAACTCTTCTCCATGGTCCGGAGCCGAAGATGCCGGACTGTTATAGGTGAATCTGAAGTTTGTCAGTTTTATCTCTTTAGCCGCAAGATCTAAATGTGATGCAGTTGTGTCTTCAGGACTCTTTTTGCCGGTTAACCTGAATACTCTGGCAAGATTTGATGAATGTCCATTTTCAATTAGCATGTTGAAGACGCCATCATAAAGATGAACTTTCTGAAACCGGAATTTTTTAGACAGTAGCTCTCTTGCTGAAAAACTTACAGACAATTTTTTACAATTAACAAGGGTGTCCTTCTTGTTGTATAATATGTGTACGTCATTAAGAATAAGTTTGTTAAAGAAAACGTAATAGACCCTTCCTATAGACACTTCTGTATTAAGTTTCTTCGACAGTATGCTTGTTGCTTTTCTAGCCACCAATGTCTGCAGCGAGGGATTTTGCAAAGCGATATATGCTCCTATTGGCAGAATTGCAACAATAAAGAGAATACCGATGATTATTTTCCTGAAAATCTTAATTTGCTCAAATTTAATCAACAAATTTAATCAAATAAGTGGAGCTATTTGTTAAAAAAGAGCCATTTTTGCAAAAGATATTTTAATATGAAAATTACTATACTGGGAATAGAGTCATCGTGCGACGATACATCGGCTTCTGTCATAAGAAACGAGGTGCTTTTGTCTAATGTTATGGCAAATCAGGATGTACACAGCAAGTACGGAGGGGTGATACCTGAACTGGCCTCAAGGGCTCATCAACAGAACATTCTGCCTGTTGTAGACTTGGCTCTTAAAATTGCAGAGACAGATCTGACCGAAGTTGATGCTATAGCCTTTACAAGGGGTCCTGGACTTTTGGGGTCGCTTCTTGTAGGTACATCGTTTGCAAAAGGATTATCCATAGCTCTTAATAAACCATTGATTGACGTAAACCATCTTCAGGGTCATATATTGTCTCACTTTATAAAAGAGCCGCAAAAGGAGAAAAACCATCCATCATTTCCATTTCTTTGTCTTCTGGTTTCCGGCGGCCATACTCAAATTGTGAGGGTGGACAACTACCTGAAGTTTGAAATAATTGGTCAGACAATTGACGATGCTGTTGGAGAGGCTTTTGACAAATGTGCAAAGATTATGGATCTTGGATACCCGGGAGGACCCGTTGTAGACAGGCTTGCAAAAGAGGGTGATCCTAAGGCATTCAGGTTTTCTAAACCGAGGATCGCAAATCTTGATTACAGTTTCAGCGGAGTAAAGACATCGTTACTATATTTTTTACGTGACAGTATAAAGGAAGATCCTGAATTTGTAAGCAGGAACATTAATGATTTGTGTGCCTCTTTCCAGCATACGTTGATAGAGATCCTTATGGATAAGCTTTTACTGGCGGTAAAGAGAACAGGGATAAAGGAAATTGCAATTGCGGGAGGAGTCTCTGCAAATTCGGGATTGAGAGAGAGAATTCTCTCTGAGGGGAGGTCAAGAGGATGGAACACATATGTTCCGGAATTCAAATTTACCACAGACAATGCTGCAATGATTGCGATAACAGGCTATTATAAATTCAAATCCGGTCATACCTGTGGACTGGATGTGACTCCTGTTTCCAGGATATTAGATTATGCGTGAATTTGAAATAACAACACCGCTCAATGTTGAGATACCTCAGAAAGAGCTTGTCAATGCGGCTGCCCGTTATATGGGAGTCTCCCCTAAATCTGTAGGTGATGTAAGAATAATCAGAAGATCTCTCGATGCAAGGGGACGTGATGTATTGTACAGATTCAGGGTTGAGGGATATTTGTCAACTGAAAAACCGGCGGAGAGGTTCGTAAAGATCAATTACAGGAATGTAGAGAAAGGGCAACCGGTAATAGTGGTAGGAGCGGGTCCTGCCGGTCTCTTCGCCTCACTGAAACTCATAGAAAGAGGGTATAAGCCAATTATTCTGGAGAGAGGCAAGGATGTTCACTCCCGCAAATTCGATCTGGCTAAACTCAACAAAGAACAAATAATCAACCCTGATTCAAACTACTGTTTTGGTGAAGGTGGGGCAGGAACATTCTCAGATGGAAAGCTCTACACCAGATCGAGTAAAAGGGGCGATATATATGAAGTTCTTAGTCAGCTGGTTCTTTTTGGGGCGGACAAGGATATCATGATTGATGCACATCCGCATATAGGCTCAGACAGGCTGCCGGCAATAATTGAAAATATACGGAACAATATAACAGAACATGGAGGAGAGTATCATTTTAACACAAGGGTAGAGGATTTCATTCTTGACGGAGATACTGTAAAGGGGGTAAGATGTGCCGGTGGAGAAGAATTTACCGGAGTGGCTGTTATTCTGGCGACAGGACATTCTGCCAGAGATATTTACAGATTATTTGCAAAAAAAGGATGGCAGATAGAGTCAAAAGGCTTTGCTATGGGGGTAAGGGTCGAGCATCCTCAGTCTTTGATAAACAGAATACAATATCACGGCAAATACCAGCCATTTATGCCAACAGCAGAATATAGCCTGGTGGCACAGATTGAGGGTAGGGGAGTTTTCTCCTTTTGCATGTGTCCGGGAGGCATACTGGTTCCGGCCTCTACTGTGCCGGGAGAGCTTGTCCTGAACGGGATGTCAAATTCGCAAAGAAGTTCAAAATGGGCAAATTCCGGTATTGTGGTATCCGTAGAACCTTCTGATATTCCGGAATATGATAAGTTTGGGGTACTTGCTCAAATGGAGTTTCAGAGTGCAATAGAGAGGGCGTCATTCGATTTCGGAGGGGGAAACCTGTGCGCACCAACTCAAAGGATTACTGATTTCCTTAAGGGAAGATTATCAGTCAACCTGCCTCAGACCTCTTATGTTCCCGGGGCAATAGCGGCCCCTTTGGATGAGATACTGCCAAAATTCATTACCAGTCGCTTGAAACAGGCGATGCTTGTCTTTGAGAAGAAGATGCATGGCTTTATCACACCGGATGCCATTATGATGGCGGTCGAATCGAGAAGCTCTTCTCCGGTAAGGATCCCCAGAGATCCAGAAAGCTATTCTCATGTATCCCTTAAAAATCTTTATCCTTGCGGTGAGGGTGCAGGGTATGCGGGAGGTATAGTTTCGTCGGCAATGGACGGGATCAATGTTGCTTCATCTATTAATTGACAGGGTATACGGGGACGCAAACACAAATAATGTGTTTTTTTCATTGCATGGTGGTTGGTTGTGATATACGTGTTATGCCACTACAAAAGGCTGCAGGTTTCAGCTCTCGTTTTTCTAACGCGACTTTCGCTTAGCGGGTACCCAAATCCTCCTGATAAGCATCATAGAATCCCGCACCTTATTCGGATTTTGTACACAATTTGCTACCTGGTACAATAAGTGGTATGTTGCTATAAATGATTGTGTTAGTCGATAAATTGACTAAAAAAAGAAAAAATCTGAAACCCCCTTTTTACGCTCTAAGAATGTTGCACTTAACCATATTGGGAAAAAACTCCCTTGAAGTTTTTTGTATGTAGCTATTTGTCTACCAGATATGAATTAATTTCATTTAATGTTGATTGAAAATATTTTATATGCTACAGGGGATTAACAACTTATGAAAAACTTCAAGAGAGTTTTTCGTGTTGGCATTGTTGTCTCGCGGAAAATCGCCCCACCTATATTTCAATTTGACTCGTGTATATGTAACCATGCATAAGATGTAAATAACAGAAACAAATGAAAAAAGGGTAAACCTGATTTATCAGATTTACCCTTTTTTTATCTTTATCAGGTACACAAAGTGCGTCTCAGTTTACTCAGCGTTCCCGTGTACCTATCAGTGTACTTACTCGCAGCCGGAGCAACCGGAACATCCGCCGCTTGTACTGCAGGAAGAGGCTTCTTTTTCACCATGGAGGCCGTTGGCAAGTTCTTTTTCACTTGCATCGCGAACTGCAACTACTGTACCAGTAAAGTGCAGGTCAGCGCCGGCCAGAGGGTGGTTGAAATTCATAACTACAACATCTTCTTTTATTTCATCAATTGTGCCTTGAAGACGGTTGCCATCAGAATCCTGCATAGGAAGTACATTTCCTACTGTAAGCAGACCATCCTCTATCTTTCCCTCAATCATGAACATATCTTTAGGAAGTTCTACAATCGCATCCGGATTCTCCTCTCCGTATCCCTCAAGGGCTGTCAGTTTGAAGTCGAAGCTGTCTCCTACCTCTTTGTTCGCTACATTCTCTTCGAATTTTGGCAGAAGATAACCTGTGCCAAAGATAAATTCCATAGGTTTGTCAGCTGTGACTGTTTCCATAACATCCCCGTCTACAACAAGAGTATAGGACAGAGCAACAACTTTATTAGTGCCGATTTTCATTATTTCTGTGATTTTAAAGTAATATATTTTGTAAAGATAACTGCATATGCAAATATTGTGCTAAATTTTTCTTCTGATTTTATAACCGATAGCAGCAACAAATAGAGTTACAAGAGGGGTGATTATATTGAAGAAACAATAGGGCAGATAAGCCAGAGTCGAAACGTGTAAAACTCCTGACTGTGCAACCCCACAAGTGTTCCATGGTACTAGCACAGAAGTCACGGTGCCTGAATCTTCCAATGTCCTGCTGAGTAATTCCGGTGCATAACCCTTCTTTCTGTATGTTTCTGCAAACATTTTTCCGGGAAGCAATATTGCCATATATTGGTCGGAGAGGGTGATATTACAGAAAATTGTAGAAGCAACTGTCGAGCCAACCAATGTGAAGGTATTTTTGACAAATTTTAACATCATCTCAGTAATTACCTGGATCATACCGCTTGCCTCCATTACTCCACCGAATGTCACAACACAAAGTATAAGCCATACGGTATTCAGCATTCCCGCCATCCCTTTTGTTGCCGTTAGAGTGTTGAGCATTGCATCTCCGGTATCTATGCTCACACTCCCCGAGAGCATTTTCATTGCTGCGATAAAATAGACCGTAAACTTACCACTTACTCCGACAGCTATCTGAGAGCAGAGATCAGGCTGTACCAGACAAGCCACAACTGCTCCGATTACTGCAGAGAGAAACAGTGTAATGAAGGGGGACACTTTTTTTACAATCATAACTATTGTAAAAACAGGTATAAGAAATAAAAAAGGAGAAATCTTGAATGTAGTTGAGATTGCTGTCAGCTGACTGTCGATATTTACCGATGATGATACCGGAATAATAAATCCGGCAACGGCAAAAATAATGAAAGTCAATATAAAGGCAGGAACAATGGTAATAAGCATGTATCTGACATGGGTGTATAAATCGACACCTGCTACGGCTGCTGCAAGGTTAGTTGTATCTGAAAGAGGAGAAAGTTTATCTCCGAAATATGCACCTGAAATTATTGCTCCGGCCAACCATGGTGCGGAGAAGCCAAGTATCTGACCGGCAGAGAGCATTGCAACTCCAATTGTACCCACTGTGGTCCAGGAACTGCCGGACATTAGAGATACAGCAGAACATAATACAAATGTAACAACCAGAAATACAGATGGATGTATTAGTTTGAGGCCATAAAAAATCATTGTGGGTACAACGCCACTTATCATCCACGAACCTGTAAGTGCGCCAATCATAAGAAGTATGAAAATTGCCGAACCGGTCTTTGTAAGGTGATCCATCATACCTGCCTCTAGTTTTTCCCATGGAACCTTAAGGTATCCGATTGCGATAATAATAGTTAAGACGCTAGTTAATAAAAGAGATATCTGTGATGGTCCTGAAGAGATGTTATCTCCAAAAAAACGAACTCCAACAGAGATCATAGCAACAAGAAAAATGATAGGGACAAACGAGATAAAAAGCCCGGGTTTTTTCATATATATGTATTATATTCCGTTGAAATCCACTAATTCAAAGGCCAGTGTAGGGATCTGCCATCTGCTTGAATTTCTTGGATCTGTGCCAATTTCAATTATATTGTTCCATAGAGGAATGATATTTCCGGTAACATTCATCTCCTTTATAGGATGCATTATTTTCCCGTTTTCGAAGTAAAATCCCTCTACACCAAAAGAGAAATCACCAGTAGAAGAGTTGGTGTTTCCTCCGTTGAACCCGGTTACGAATATTCCGTTGATACATTTGGACAATATATAGTCAAGGTCCTTGTGAGTCTGTTTTGACTCATTGCCTTTCATCAGACAATTCAGGACAGATGGACCATCTACAGTAACAGGCATGCCCAATTTCTGAGAGTGATATGTATTTATGAAAAATGTATTTACTATACCATTTTCAATTATGTTCATTGGTTTGGTGGCAACTCCCTCTCCATCAAAATACCTGGAGCCAAAGGCACCAATAAGGTGAGCATTGTCAAACAGTGTAAATTCCGGTGAGAACACCTGTTTGCCCAGCATATCCTTTAAAAATGAGTTGTTTTGCTGTATGGAGGCCCCGTTTAAAGCTGAGATTATAGGTGAAATAAGCCTGCTTGAGGCGGTGTTCTCCACAACCATATTATATTTTCCCGACTTGAGCTTTTTGGGATTCAGCCTTCTGAGTGCTCTTTCCAGAGCTTTTGTCCCACATCCTTCAATTTTAAGATTGTTGAAAAATATAGAGCTCTCGTACCACCATGCTTCTGGTCTGGCATCACCGCGACCCTTTACTGAACATTCGGTGCTTACAGTAAATGTAGACTGACTGCTTTCGTCTTCAAACCCTTGCGAATCAATCATGTAGAAATAGTCGTCGGTGTCGCCGTATTCGCTGTTTACTGTTATAACCCTTTTGTCCTTACCCAAAACCTCAGACGCACACGCGAATGCAATTCCGGATTTTTCTGCTGGTTCGATGGCCTCGACAGAGTTGTCGTATTGTTTCAGGTCTGCGCCACCTCCGGTATAATATAACGATTTGTCCGGTAACCTGCGGTATGGGTCGGGTGTAAGTAACCTTGTCGCCTCTATGCCCTTGCCTATAAAATTCCCGATCTCTTCTGTTTCTGTTCGGTTTGTGGAAAATGAACCGTATCTGTTGTCGACGTACAACTGAATATACAGCGAGGATCCTGTTGATTGCTGTAATCTGTCAAGTTTGTCGTTTCTTACTGAGTATGAACACTGCTTTGCTATGTTCAGACTTATTCTTGCAGCCTGACATCCCTTTTTGAGGGAAATCTCCAGAGCCTTTACAGCTGTCTCTTTTGGATTTAGTGACATTAGTTCTGAACCCCTCCTACGGTTAGTTTTTTTACAAGAACAGCTGGCATTCCGCAAGATACGGCACAATACTGTTCTTTGCCGCATGTCCATGTGCCATTGTCTATTATTGAATTATTGCCGACTGCTACTATATCTGCCAGAGCCTGCGGGCCGTTCCCGATAATATTAATATCCTTTATGGGCCGGGTAAGCTTCCCGTTCTCAATGAGATATCCCGATTTAACATAGAATGTAAAGTCCCCGGCGCCTATCTGAACCTGCCCGTTGGAAAAGTTATCGACATAGATTCCCTTTTTGACAGACTCAATAATGTCGGACTGACTGCTGGTCCCGTTTTCCATATATGTTGCACGCATCCTTGGAAGAGGCATGAACCTGAAAGACTCCCTTCTTCCGTTACCGGTAGGTGAGGTCTTATAGTAGCCAGCACTTATCCTGTCGTGCAGATATGAAGTGAGCACACCGTTCGTTACCATATATGTCTTTTGTCCGGCTACACCTTCGTCGTCGAAGTTAACTGAACCTCGGTTTCCCGGAATGGTTCCGTCGTCTATGACTGAGATTTCCGGTGAGCATATTGTCTTGCCGAATTTATCTGCGAAAATTGATGTGTTCAACCGGTTGAAATCGGCTTCAAATGCGTGTCCTATAGCCTCATGCAATAGTATTCCCGACCCTCCGGCACCCATTACGACGGGAAGTTCTCCTCCTTTTGGCTGAATTGCATTAAACAGAAAAGCTGTCCTTTCTACCACCTCTTTTGCAACCTCATTTACCAACTCATCGGATAGAAACTCAAAACCGGTTCTGAAACTCCTTGAAGAGCTGCTGTTTTCGACTTTACCTTCACTCTCCATAATGCAGGTAGCAGTAATGGAGGCCATTGGTCTTTCGTCGGTGGCAAGAATTCCGTCTGAATTGAAAAAGAGTATGATAGTTGTTGAATCCGATATTTTTGCAAGTACTTTATTTACTCTGGGGTCAAGTTCGAAAATTCTGGAGTTCATATTTCGCAGAAAAGGAATCTTGCTGGAAATAGGGTTCTCTTCCCAGGAGGTTATTATTGGATAAAAGTTGGTGAAACTTAGTGGTTTTATATTTATTGGCGGAACTGATTTCACACTTGATGTTGCTATCTGAGAAGCGGCTTTAGCAGCTTTCTCCATCTCCTTCATTGTTGTAATCTCTGTATAAGCATAGCCGGTCTGGTCACCAAAAACAACGCGTACACCCATTCCATAGTCAATATGTGACCCTGCTACGTTTACCTCCCCGTCCCTAAGTGCTATCTCGTTGGATATACTGTGCTCGAAATACAAATCTGCATAATCACCACCATTTGAGAGAGCTATTTGTATCAGCCTGAGGAGATCTTCTCTTGTCACACCAAAAAAGGTCATCGTTTTTTGAAGTTCTGTCATCAGATTTATTTTCTGCAAAGTAATCTAAAAATGCATAAATTAGCAAATTGTAATGTTATATAACTATGGATCAACCAAAACTTGAAAGGCTGCTCAGGGTAATGCAGCTTTTAATTAACAATAAAAGATATACTGTTGAGGATCTTGCCAGCAGGCTTGATACATCTGTGAGAACAGCATACAGATATATCGACACCTTTAAGAGTGCCGGCTTTCTGGTTAACGAAAATGAGGGGATCTACTCTCTCAGTAAAGAGTCGAAGCAGTTCAGGAGTATTTCTGAGTTAGTTTATTTTACGGAGGAGGAGGCATTTATCCTCAAAAGAGCAATAGAATCAATTGATGATGAAAATCCGGCTCTCGGTGGATTGAAGAAAAAATTATATTCTGTATATGATTTCAAGAGAATTGCCGATGTTGTGGTACACCCCGGCCAGCTTAACATTGTGAATAACCTTATAGAAGCTATTAAATACAAGGAGCAGGTAATACTTAAGAATTACCGTTCGTCCAACAGCAGTAATGTCACTGACAGACTGGCAGAGCCGTTTGCATTCGATACTAACATGGTTCAGATATTTTGCTTTGAGCCATCCAGTAATCAGAACAAACTGTTTAAAGTTGCGCGTATAGAAGAGGTGGTAAGACTCGATAAAAACTGGTCCCATGAAGCCCTTCACAGGAAAGCAAAGACCGATGTCTTCAGAATTTCCGGATTTGACGAACTGGATGTTGAACTCAGGCTTACTATGCTCGCAGCAAATCTGCTGATTGAAGAGTACCCTCTTTCCGAGCGTTTTATTACAAAAATATCGGACAATGAGTTCATATTCAAGACTGCCGTCTGCAGTTATGAGGGAGTTGGCCGTTTTGTCCTTGGGTTATGCAACGAAACAGAAGTTTTGGGAAGTGATGAGTTTAAATTATTCCTTAACGATAAAAGAAACAAAAGCAGATTTTAGCGTTTAGTGATAAAAGGTTCAAGGATAAAATTATTTGGTTTTTTTACCAATTTAGCCTAATTTTGCAAGGATAATTACCTAAGTAATACAAGTGTGTTTAGAATTTCCAAGGATATCTCTTTTGAAGATATAAAAAAAATAGTACAAGGCAGGGAAGAAATAGTTATTGACAGTGCTATAGCCAACAGGATTCAGGAAAATTTTGCTTTTCTGGATAAATTCCGTAAAGACAAGATTATATATGGGATTACTACGGGTTTTGGTCCTATGGCGCAGTACAGGATTGACGACGACTCTCTTATTCAGCTTCAATATAATATAATAAGGAGCCATTGTACAGGCGCCGGAAAACCATTGGATGACATTTATGTAAGAGCAGCAATGCTTGCAAGGATGAGCACCTTTCTACAGGGTCTCTCCGGAGTCAACATGGAACTTATAAATCTTCTTGTCAATTTTCTTAATCTTGAAATATATCCGTTAATTCCTGAGCATGGCAGTGTCGGAGCCAGCGGAGATCTGGTGCAGATGGCACATATTGCACTGACACTTATTGGAGAAGGGGAGGTCAGGCACAAGGGAGAGGTGAGGGATACTGCATCTGTAATGAAAGAGTACGGACTCAAGCCAATATCAATTTATATAAGAGAGGGGCTGGCTCTGGCAAATGGCACAGGCATGATGACCGGAATTGGATTCATTAATCTGGTAAACGCAAAGAAGCTTCTTAAGTGGTCCGTTCTGGCATCTGTGATGATGAACGAGATAACACATGCCTATGACGATTTCGTCTCAGAACCTTTAAATAATTCCAAACCCCACACTGGTCAGCTTGCGGTAGCAGATCAGATGCGTTTAATCATGAATAGCTCCCGCAGATTCAAAAAGAGAGAGAGTGAATTATACAATAACAATCACAGTGAGTCTGTCTTTGTACATAAGGTACAGAGTTACTACTCTTTAAGATGCGTACCTCAGATTCTCGGTCCTGTATACGATACAATTGAAAATGCGGAAAAGGTGGTCATAACTGAGTTTAACAGCGCTTGTGACAACCCTATTGTAGATGATAAATCTAACAATATATATCATGGAGGAAACTTCCATGGTGACTATATCAGCTTTGAAATGGACAAGCTTAAAATAGCTGTCACAAAACTGACAATGCTGGCTGAGAGACAATTAAACTATCTTTTCCACGATAAGATCAACGGTATCCTTCCCCCTTTTGTTAACCTTGGCGTTTTAGGGCTTAACTACGGTCTTCAGGCTGCACAATTTACAGCCACATCTACAACAGCTGAATGTCAGACACTTTCTAACCCGATGTATATCCATAGTATTCCAAATAATAATGACAATCAGGATATTGTAAGCATGGGTACAAATTCTGCACTTTTGGCTAAAACTGTAATAGAAAATTCATTTCAGGTTCTGGCAATTCAATATATGGCATTAATGCAGGCGATTGATTATTTGAAGATAGAAAATGAACTGTCGGATGAAAGCCGGAACGTATATAATAAAATAAGGTCTTTTTTCCCTGTTTTTGCTGATGATACCCCTCTTCATAAAGATATTGAAAACACAATCAATTACCTAAAAGAGAACTAATATGAGATATGCTTTGGTGACAGGAGGAAGCAGAGGAATCGGACGGGCCATATGTCTGAAACTTGCAACCATGGGCTTCTCTGTTATTGTCAACTACAATAATAATGAAGAGGCCGCCACAGCTACCATGGACACAATAATCAATTCCGGAGGAGATGCCTCTATTCTTAAATTCAATGTTGCTGACAAAGATGAGGTTGATACTGCGCTTAGAAGCTGGAGAGAGAGTCATGATAAGGAGTATATTGAGATACTGGTCAATAATGCCGGTATTAGGGAAGATAACCTTATGCTGTGGATGGAACCGGAAAGCTGGCACAAGGTAATTGGAGTATCGCTTCACGGGATGTTCTATGTAACTCAGGCACTCATAAGAGATATGCTCGTCAAAAAATCGGGAAGGGTAATTAATATAGTATCTCTTTCCGGAATAAAGGGGCTCCCCGGACAGACAAACTATTCTGCTGCCAAGGGAGGAGTTATTGCTGCAACTAAAGCTCTGGCCCAGGAAGTTGCAAGAAAGGGTGTTACAGTGAATGCTGTTGCGCCAGGCTTTATCCAGAGCGACATGACAAAGGGATTGGACGAGGATATGCTCAGGAAACAAATTCCTATGGAGAGGTTTGGCAAACCTGAAGAGGTGGCCGATCTGGTTGGATTCCTGGCATCGGCGGGGTCATCTTATATAACAGGTGAGGTTATTTCGATTAACGGAGGTCTATATACTTAATGGTATGAACAGGGTTGTAATAACAGGAATGGGAATATACTCATGTATAGGTCAGAGCCTCGACGAGGTTAAGAGATCGCTTATGAGTGGAAAGTGCGGTATCGGAATCGATCCTGTAAGGGAAGCTATTGGCTTCAGATCCTATCTTACCGGCATTCTTCCTGAACCAAATCTGGTTCCTTTACTGGACAGGAGAAAAAGAATATCAATGTCGCAGGAGGCCGGTTATGCATATATGGCAACTGTGGAGGCACTTGGTAATGCTCATATAGACAGCGATTTTCTTGCCACACACGATGTAGGTATACTCTATGGCAACGACAGCAGTGCCCAGGCAGTAATGGAGGGAGTTGACCTTATCCGTGAAAAGAAGAATACTACATTAGTTGGTTCAGGCTCGGTTTTCCAATCAATGAACTCAACTGTTACAATGAATCTCTCTGTGATT
>CAZREC010000047.1:0-20218 GCA_964599025.1 uncultured Muribaculaceae bacterium
ACCATTCCGCGTTTACAAGCATGTAATGGGTTCCAAAGTGGCAGATGAGCTGGTTTATGAGGAGAAGGACCAGAAGTTTAATATTGAGGTAAGTAAAAGCAAACCGAAAGATTATATATTTATAAGCAGTACCAGTTCAACAACATCGGAATATCTATACACCTCTGCAGACAAACCATCCGAACCATTCAAGGTGTTCATGCCAAGGGTTCAGGGTGTAGACTACAGCGTAATTCAACACAAGGAGAAATTCTACATTAGATACAAAGACAAGAACAATCTGAACGGAATGGTATACGAGGCGCCCCTTGCAGGTTTCCGGAACCGGGCCACATGGAAGGAGTTCATCGCTCACGACAGTCTTGTACGAATAGAATCTATAGATATACTAAAAGACTATATGGCCCTGGAACTAAGAAAGGACGGACTTAATAATATAAGAGTGATACCTCTCAGGGGCGGTGAGATTCAGGATATAAACTTTCCTGAACCAGTCTACTCTGCTACCCTCACAGGAAACCCTGAATATAATGCAACTACAATCCGGTATGTCTACACCTCATTAAAAAGGCCAAATACAATCTATGCATATGATATCTTGAAAAAGGTAAGCATTGTCCTTAAGGAGCAGGAGATTCCATCGGGGTTCAATCCCGACGACTATGAGGTAGAAAGGTTGTGGGCAAAGGCTCCCGATGGTGCAAGTGTTCCAATGGCCGTTGTTTATAAAAAGGGGCTTAAAATGGACGGAAAGAATCCTACACTCATCAGCTCATACGGAAGCTATGGGTCCAGCTCCGATGTATACTTCAGTCCTTCGGCTTATAGCCTCATTGACAGAGGATTTGTATATGCCGTGGCACAAGTACGGGGAGGAAGCGACATGGGTGAGCAGTGGTATGAGGACGGTAAACTGATGAAAAAGAAAAACACATTTACAGACTTTATAGCATGTGCAGAGAAGCTGATAGCAGACAAGTATACTGAACCTTCCGGACTGGCAGCAACCGGTGGCAGTGCAGGGGGCCTGCTTATGGGAGCAGTAGCAAACATGCGGCCAGATCTGTTTCAGACAATTGTGGCTCAGGTTCCATTTGTAGACGTAATAAACACAATGCTGGACAGCACATTACCTCTTACCACTCAGGAATATGAGGAGTGGGGGAACCCTAACGAAGAGGATGCTTACAACTACATGCTTTCATACTCACCATACGATAATGTCAAGGCTCAGAACTATCCTAATATTTTAGCTACCGGAGGGATAAACGACTCTCAGGTTCTTTTCCACGAACCTGCAAAATGGGTTGCCAAGCTTCGGAGATTCAAAACCGATGACAATATTGTGCTTCTTTACATGAACATGGAGTCGGGGCACGGTGGTGCCACAGGAAGGTACGACAGCATAAAGGAGACTGAATTTGAGTGGGCATTCATCCTCAACAGGGTTGGTATATCCAAATAGCTATCCTTATGTATATTCCAGACCTCCCTGGTAAGAAGGCTCACCTTAAGATGGCTCCTGTGCACAGAGTGTCCACGCTTGATAATGAAGAGGCACCACCCGGCCATGCAAGAGAATCTGCTGTACTTGTGCTGCTCTTTCCTGCATCTTCCGACAATATATTGGACTGGGAGGTACTTGTAATCAAAAGGAATACTTATGACGGGGTCCATTCTGGACAGATAGCCTTCCCCGGAGGAAAGTGTGAAGAGGAAGACAGGGACTATGCCGATACTGCATGTCGTGAATCTAATGAAGAGCTGGCACTTGACAGAACAAAAATTGAGGTTGTCGGTCTATTGAGCAGATTATATGTCCCTCCCAGCAATTTTACAATTTATCCGGTACTGGCCTATGCTATTGATGAAATGGAACTGACCCCCGACCACAGGGAGGTGGTTGATTACCGAAGGATACCCTTAAGGCTGTTCGACCCATCATTGTCTGAAACCATAAGAATGCAGATTGACAGGGATGAGTTTGTGGAAGCTCCGGGCTATACGGTTGGGGACTATTTTATATGGGGAGCAACAGCAATGATACTATCCGAACTTTACCAGGTTGTGGTAGAGGCCAGATTGACTATATCACGCAATAATCCGTAGAGTTCATCGTCAAATCCGGTAATATAAGACCTTGAATTACATAGGATAACGCCGTTAATTCCATCATTACCCATCACCCACATAGTAGCAGTTCCGGAAAGATTGCCGGTATGGTAGTAATCCCCGGGAAAATATGTATGGTTGCACATCCATCCCAAAGCATATCTGTTGTAGTTTGGAGAGGGTGTCAGCATCACGCTTCTGGTCTGTGCGGTTATTATATCCGGAACCTTTGTGAACCCGTCTATGTGGAACATCAGTTTCATCATCTGTTCAGTTGAGGCAATAACCCCTCCTGCCGCTGCTATTACCTGCATCTCGTTTGCATATCCGTTGGTTCCGCTCTGCGAATAGTATACCACCTCATTTGACCTTCTTTGCGATTTATCTCCTCCAACGTGCACATCGGTTATACCGGCAAGTGCAAGAACCTCCTTCATATAGACCTCAAAGTTCTTACCCGTTATCTTTTCTATAACCTTGCCCAAAACCCCGAATCCCATATTGTAATAGGCATAAGAGACCCCGGGTGTAGTCTGGGGACCGTTAAGCATCCGGACAATTCGCTGGTCAAGTGTCTGTCCGTAGTAAGGAGAGTCGAACATAAGGTCGGGACTTTTGGGCCACCCGCTATTGTGTTCCAGCAGGTTTTTTATTGTCACAGTAGATGCCAGTTGTGTTACATTCGGAAATTCACTTTCAAGTACTCCTCCGGAACCAAAGACGTTCCTGTTCAGAGACAGTCTCCCGTCCTGAATCAACTTCATAATACATATCGTGGTGAATTGCTTTGATATGCTAGCAAGCCTGAATAGATGGTCCGGTCTGGTCCGCTCCCATGTCTCCTGAATTGCAAAGCCTGCCCCCTTTTTATAGACTATCTGCTCATCTTTTGCTAATGCGAAGGATATACCCGGGATAGAGAATTTATCCATGAAAGCATATATCAGATTATCTATATTGCTCCTTCCCTCCTGAACCAGAAGCTTATATGTGCTGGATCTGCCGGATTCCGAAGTGACCACCACATCTGTGGTATTGGTATAATCTATCAGACTCACTCCGCTCTCCTGAGGTACCCCTCCAATTTTAACAGTTGCTTTTGGTGAGATTGTAAATCTGCCCTTCAATGAAGAGATATTGGCTCCCTGTGTGACGGTGATATAGTATGTATTTGCCGATTTAAAACCATAGCAATCCTGAGTAAGTGAAGGGTTGTCACTTCTGAGAAAACTGAACGTGACAAGTTCGTTAAGGTTCGACTTTGTTGAAGGCGGTTCAGGCAAAGGGTCCTTGGAACACGATACGACTACCATTGCAACTATTGTCACAATGGAGAGAAACCGGTAGAGATATCTGCTCATTTGCACTATGCCATCTCCCTTTCTACATCTTCCACTGTAATAGGGAGACGTTTTGAACCAAGCAGCCTGCAAGACTTTTCTGTAACCAGAACATCGTCCTCAAGCCTTATGCCACCAAAATTATAGTAATCCTTCAGCTTGTCAAAGTTTATGAACTCTTTGTTCGTCCCCTCTTTTTCCCATTTCTCTATGAGTGCCGGAATAAAGTAACAGCCTGGTTCTACAGTAATCACATGTCCGGGTTTTAGCATCTTACCCATTCTGAGCGATGCCAGCCCGAATTGTGTGGACCTTTTGTAGTCATTGTCGTAGCCAACATAATTCTCCCCTAAATCTTCCATGTCGTGAACATCAAGTCCCATCTGGTGACCAAGTCCGTGAGGCATGAACAGGGCGTGCGCACCTGCTGCAACAGCCTCATCTACATTGCCCTTCATCAGACCAATGTTTATAAGACCCTGTGCCAGTACACGGACAGCAGCTAGATGTACATCCCTGTAAGAGATCCCCGGTTTTATCATGCTGAAAGCAAGATTATTTGCTGTTGCCACAATAGTGTAGATCTCCTTTTGTCTCTCTGTAAACTTGCCGCCCGATGGTAATGTGCGGGTGAAGTCCGATGCATAATGGGCATTGTTCTCTGCGCCTGCGTCAATAACCAGCAACCTTCCATCTGTTAGTATTTGATGATGCATGTGGTTGTGCAGGGTCTCACCGTTCTGGGAGAGAATTATAGGAAACGACGGCATTGTGCCGCTTGATATGGAAATCCCCTCCATTATTCCTACAAGCTCCTGCTCCACCATTCCTGCCTTGGCCATCTTCATAGCTGTATAATGCATGGCGTAGCCAATATTTGCGGCAATGTCAAGCTCCTCAATCTCGCACTTCTCCTTAATCTCCCTCAAAGCTACAACTCCTTTTATAAATTCAACCGAAGCCTTCTCTTTTAGCTTGCCAAACTCAATGCCCAGCAAACTGTTCAACATGATTTTATTTGAATCTCTGTAAGGCGGCAGATAATGTACACTTCTTCCTGTGCCAACAGCCATCTTTACATAATTTCCCAGCTCAGAAAATGGCAGTACCTTTTTAATCCCAACTTCCGATGCCTTGTCCTTCATTGCCGGCTGTGGACCCATCCATATAATGTCGTCGATGTCCACATCGTTTCCGAAAATAATCTCCTCGCCACTCTCAACATCAATTATTGCTGCCAGATCCGGTTCGTCAAGACCAAAGAAGTAAAGAAAAGATGAGTCTTGCCTGTATCTGTATGTATTTGAAGGGTAATTGAACCCCACCTCCGAATTTCCCAGGAACAGAAGGATTCCTGATTTCACACTTGCCTGCAGCTTCTGCCTGCGTCTGATGTATACCTCTTTTTCGAACATGATATTGTATTTTATTTGTTTATTCTCTGCTTATACTACAAAGATATAAAATGAAAATGTCATAAAGAGATCTTAGCCATTGTTTTTATTTGTTAAAAGATTATCCTGCAAAACCCTCCCATTGCTCATCGTCCGTCCTCAGTCATTCCGCTTCGCTTCATTTAAAGAAATTAATTACAAGAAGGTCTGTTTAGGCAAGATTTGCCTAAACATGGTTTTATATTCAGCTGCATATCTGGCATTTACTAACAGCTTTGCCAGAGCTGTTAGTAAACAATTGATTAGTAGGCGAATGCGTACATCTCTCATTCCCAATTAAATATACAATTAGCTTATTTTCTTATAATTACCAAAGGTTTTTTAAGCAATAGAGCCAGAAAATGAGATTACGACAATTAACGTGACAGTGTAACGACAATCTCTTTACCATAATCTGCACATTGAGATCGATCTTTGACAAAGTATTTTGTTATGCCAATCCCTATTTATTCTACCTGTAGATAAGTAGTTTTGCTTATATATCTGTTATCCGAAGTCTTGCCTTCAATTCTGATGATACATGGATTTTTGTAGTCTGAAGTATAAAACTCAAATGGGGCAAAACCTTTTTCATCGGTTTTAATGGAAGGATTCCAATAAATAGTGGTTCGGTAATCCGGTTTGGATGCATTATACATTTCAGGAGTATCATAAACAGGTGAGTAGAATCTGGTTGGTTTTTGCCAGCCAAGCGGAGTTATTATCACTCCGTTTGACTTCATGTTCTGCTTCCCCATTTCTGAGTCACCTTTGTATGTCGATATAAGAATAACGCCCCATGTAGATCTGTAGAGCGCTCCATCATTGCCTTTTAATACAACCAAAGTTTCAACATCGCTTACACGCATACCTTTTATATCAAATGTTGATTCTAATTTAACACCATCGACATATACAAATGGTTCGTTATGAGTAATTATTGTTGTAGCTGCTGTAGACATTATACTTCCAGCTCGCTTGCTGAAAATTTTATCATCTTGTTTAAAAAAGCTAGGATAGTTCTCAACTAAGTAATCTTGGATTTCCTTAAAATCATATCTTTTGAGTTCTTCCCTCTCTTTTACATTCGTACGTTCAAAAGATTGCCCGAAAGGTGATGGATTATGCTTTGGGGTATAATATGATTTTGCCGTAACAATGACCTCTTTTAATTGCCTCACATTTATTGAATCATTATAAACCTTCGGAACCTCCGTTAATGTAAGCGTTCTATTTAAACCATTCAACGGTGTTCCATAGAGTTGAGAATACTTAAAATGGGGTGCGAAGAGATCACTTTCCATATGTGCCATCAGATTCTTTCTATTTACCTTTCCGTTTACCTGAATAAGAAACGGGATGCCTTCCGGAAAATCAAGACTGTCTATATAAAAATTACTGCCTGTAAAGTCATTATTATAACTAAGCCCAATTTCCGGTGCAAACATAATGAGTGAGAATCCATCAGTTTTTCTGCCCATCAAGGTTCTTGCCGATCCGCATATGGACTGTGTAAACTCTTTCCCATACTTAACCTGAGGGTGATGATTATACAAGTAAGGTATGTCATAGTACCTCCAGCCCTGGACCATCATTAACAGATCAACGGCACGTAGCCTTTCATTCAGAGGAACTGAATTGTTAAAATAATAGCCCGGATTATTGATTTTCCCTCTCAGCTCGCAGGAGATCAACATATATGAATCGATATCCTCCTCCTGAGAAAAATCTTTGAAATTCCCATCGATGACGGATACTGAAAACTCTCCTGTAACAGGCTCCCCGTTAAGATCGTTGAGTGTGACACTTGCAGTTACTTTTTCTCTCTTACCATAAATATCCTTGTTAAAATTCAGGACTGTCTTGACAATATCCTTTTCATAAACAAAGAACAGTCTCTCTGCCAATATTTCTCCTTCTGACGACATCATCAAAACATGGTTGATTCCTCTGGAAAGATTTTCCCTTTCAACCCTTATAGTATTACTTCCTGCAGTTATCGGTTCGCAATAATAGATTTCAGAACCGTTGTGAAGAATAAGTGAAGCAGATCCCCGAGAGACATACGATTGGATGACAAATGCATCATGATTGCTTTTGATATTAATCATTCCCCCTTCGGTGGAAGGCTCCGGAAGTTCATATTCTTTATCCATGTTTTCATCAGATGAAACTTTGGCAAAGTACTTCTCTCCTTCTATTGGGAAAAACATAACCTTTCCCATTCCATCGTGTTCTGTACAAAAATCAGTTACCTTCTCTCCTTTACTGTTTTGGATGAATCCTTTAAGGTTTTTATAATTTGTCTTGAAGGCAATTGTAGCCATCATACCGGCAAAATACCGCCCGCTCTCAGGGTAGAAATCAATTTTTAAATCACTCTTTTTGCTTACCGGCTCGTTTTCTGCCGGATTTTTGGAATCTACTATCCGGATTTTTGAATTAAACATATACTCTGCCGGCATGTTCCTATTCCAGTTGGTATATGCACGTAATATATACTCACCGGGGGTTATCTTCTCTGATAAAAGTATATGCCCAGCAAATCCGTCCTCCCCTCTCTTTATCATAACTCTGGAAACCACTGTATCGCCCAACAGCTCTACATACATAAGGTTGCTGGTTGGCATAACTGACTGGTATGACTTATTCTCAAGATATCCCTTAAACCATATGGTTTCCCCCGGAACAAATATAGTTCTGTCTATATGAAGGTATAACTTCTCTGGAGACAGGTATTGAGAAAAATAATTATAGTGTAATTTTAAGGAATCAGTGGTCTGAGCGAATACTGCTATACTTGATATCAGACAGAATAGTAGTGATTGATACTTTTTCATGAATATTCTTATATTACTTTAACACTCTTTTGCTCACCGTTTTGCACAATAAAGATATAAACAATATTCTGTATTCTTTAATTATTTGGATAGTGACCAATAAAAAAGAAAATGTCCCAAACTAATTCAAAACAAAAGAGGGCACCGGCTGGCACCCTCTTAACTTATATCAAGCAGTATGAATATTAATTACAATTCAGTAGTATCCCACCAAACAGGAACAGACCAAATATCTATGTCAAATGCTTTTGGATTAGACAACTTCATTTGTGCTGAGTTATAGTTAATCTCATGTGAGCACTGGCCAATACGACGGAACCAGTAGTTATCTGCAGTTTTGCTTGTTCCAGGTATCTTTGTAGCAGCCTCAGTACTGAATTCATAAGGTCTGTCAAAACCAGGATAAACAACACCGAATGAGCCTATATTTCCAGCTGAGAAGTTGAATCTCCTCATGTCGTTCCAGTTTTGCTGGTGCCATGACATTGCAATGTATTTTTGCTGCATAATCTTGGCCATTGTCAGGTCTGTAGTGTTTTGCGCAACAGCTGCACTTGCAAGAAATGCATCAATATCTGCTGTATTCATAGGTCTCTTGGCAGGATTGATAGTTACCCCATACTGTGTAAGCTTGCTGTTCATAAGCTCCATGTGAGCCCTTATACCAGCTTTGTAAGCAATAAGTGCACCCGGTTTATCTCCTGTTCTGAACAGAACCTCTGCCTTAATAAAGCACATCTCATGATATGTCATTATATCTGTTGGTGATTCCGGTCTTGAATAGAATGTACCTGTAGATAGAATGGTTCCATCTGTTGCAGTAAGTGTGCTTTCGCTTGTTGTTGCTCCTGTCATTCCGCAAAGAGCCCTTATTCCAACATAAACAGTGTCGCCTTTTCTTGCAGCATCGGTAGATGTATTTCCCCATTTCTTGGTTGTAACATTGTATGTGCTAAGAACCGGACCTTTTTTCAATCTGATGTCGCTTGTAATTGCATCAACACCTTTAGTTCTTATCATAACAGACTGTCCGCCGATCCAGTGCTGTGAAGAAGGAAGCATCTTGTCTGCCCTAGGGTCAACAACGCCACTTCCACCGGTATAAGTATTTTCAAGAAGATCTACATACCATTTTTTAAAACGAGCCCAATCACTCCATGCACCACTATTGAAAATCAAAGATGTTTTCAATGGGTCACCAACAAGAACGTCACCAGTCATATCGCCCGGATCATTCACGTGTTGAACCACAGTACCATCTGCATTGGTCTGCGGACCGCTGGCTATAGCAGCAAGAATTGCAGTTGGGTTATAACTTGATTTTTTTGAAAGGTTATTAAGCCATCTTGCTTTAAGACCATAAATCAGTTTTATCCATTTCTGAACATTACCATTGTTCCACTCATCACCCGCAGAAAGAGGGGTAGCAGTTGTTGGCTGTGTTTTTTGAAAATAGGTAAGAGCTTTGTCAAGGTCTGCTATACAACCTTCAAAAATAGTCTTTCCACTTGCATATGCAGGTGTCATTACACTTGATAATGCATCTTCGTAAGGCATTTCACCATACCAGTCAAGCATCATCATGAATCCCATGGCTCTTACAGTGTAAGCTGCGCCGATAAAGTGCCATGCCTCTTCTGCTTCTGCCTTTTTGATAAGGTCCTCTAAGTTACAAGCAGCTCCTACAAACCAATGCTGATAAGGAGTAGTTGAAGCAGTGTTGGTCGGGTTCCATGCCGGAAGTATACCGTTTGTGCCAGTAAATGTTGTCGAAGTTATTGCTCCGGTAATCTCAAAAGCACGAATGCTGGCTGCTGCAAACCCATAAGTGTAGTGGTGTTGAATCCATGGGAGTCTGGAAGCAGGTGTTGCCACGGTATTTGTAGGAGAATCGGGATTGACATTAATATCCAGCCATTTAGAGCAAGAATTCAAGCTTAATGCCAATAGTAAAATTAAACCTATGTGTATTATTTTTTTCATAATGAAATTCATTTTATTTGAATAAGTATTGGCCATTAGAATGTCAAGTTAAGACCAACTGAGAATCCGGCTGTTGCAGGAACACCGCAATAGTCTATACCAGTAGAACCAGAACCAGTTACACCAGAGCCTGCCACACTTGTTTCAGGGTCCATTCCTTTGTAATTTGTGAACAACAGAAGATTTTGACCAGCCAGTGTTACAGAAAGACCTTTTATAACGTTTTGTCTCTTGATTATGCTCTCAGGAAGATTATATGAAAGAGAGATGGAACGCAGACGTAACCAGTTTGTCTTTGTCATATAATTTGCAGTTTCAAGTGCATAGTAGTTGCCCCAGTATTGTTGAATTTTATACTTATCTGTTATAGTATATGTTTTTTCCTCCAGTAGCAAGGTTGTAGGATTTTTAGCCAGACCTGTAAGAGTAAGAGATTCACGATCCAAAGATCTTGGACTCATACCTGCAAGTGTCATATAATAATCAGTACCATTGTAGATGTCGCCACCAACTCTTATATCAAAAAGGAAGGAAAGGTTAAAGTTTTTATATTGCAGACTATTGTTGAAACCACCGGTAAAAGTAGGTTCTCTGTCACCAACATAATTCGTTGTAAGGTTGTTGCTGGTTGGCATACCTGAAACCCAGTCAAGAATAAGTTTGCCTGTAGTAGCATCTCTTGTCCACTTAGAACCTGAAATTGCCATGAACTTACCATTGTTGAAAGAGGCTGCTTTTGCACTACCTACCTGAACGTCTGTTACATATAAAACATCTTGTCCTGTAAGCAAACCTTTAACCTTGCCTCTGTTTCCTGCAAGATTCAAAGTCATATCCCATTTGAAGTCTTTAGTCTGAACAGGAACAGCATTGATTGCCAACTCCATACCCTTGTTTAGAACACTACCTACGTTACTAGCTATCAGGATATAACCTGTTGCCTGACTCAAACGTGGTGTTACAATCTGATTCTTACTAACGTTATCGTAGTATGTATAGTCAAATCCAACACGTCCGTTAAGGAAACGCATTTCAAGACCAACCTCAACAGATTCTGTAATTTCAGGAACAAGATAAGGATTTCCACGAGTCCAGCTGTTACCCACTGCTGTTCCACCAAGGAATGTTCTTGGAGCCCAAAGTGTTGTAGATGTTGCATATGGATCAGTATCCTTACCTACCCTTGCCCATGATCCACGGATTTTTGCAAATGAAAGAATATCATTTTTAGGAATTAGTTCCGAGAATACAAAACTACCACTTACTGATGGGTAGAAATAAGATCTGTCTGATATTGGCAGTGTTGAGGTCCAGTCATTACGACCTGTTACTGTAACATACGCCAGACTCTTATATGCTGCACGGAACTCTCCGTAAACACCCATAAGTCTTTTCTGTGAATGAAGAGACTGTTGGAATTTGTTAGCTGCGTTTATGTTTTCGAAGCTGTATATACCCTGGGTTATGAAGTTATAACCATGTCTTCTCTGAGTTGTTGTCTTTGTATCTTCAATAGATTGTCCAACGAGTAAATTAAAGTCGAAATCGCCTATTTTCTTTTTGAAGTTCAACATAAGGTTAGAAGAGAAGAATTCATAATGCATATCCGCTTCAGACATTCTACCTTTCTGATAAGTTTCCGAAACAGCTCCACCCGGTGCTAAGAATGTATAATCATATTTTGTATATGTATCCAGACCTACTCTGTAGCTGATGTCCATCCAGTCATTTACCTTGAATGAAGCATTAACGGCTCCTGTCAAACGATCTGTCTTATCGGTCAGTTTGTTTTTATTTACAATCCAGTAAGGGTTTTCAACATCACTTGATAATGGTTGAAGACCTTCAAACATACGATACTTAGTACCATCTTCCTTTAGGTATTTGGTCATATCCTCGCTCCTGGCCCAACCATAAACAGCAGTCATTGCTCCATTACCACCACCGCCATACAGGCCTGAACTTGTCAAAGTCTTTTCAGTATTGGCAACTGAGTAAGCTACATTCGCTCCAACAACTAGTTTACCATATTTCTGCTCTCCGTTGAAACGGAAAGTTGTTTTGTCATAACCTGTAGCTGGAATGATACCTGACTGGTCGAAACGTGATGCAGAAAGATAGAAACTTCCGTTTTTATTACCTCCGGCTACGCTAACGCTGTTATCATAAATTGCGCTTTTCTCAAAGAAGTTCTCTATGTTGTTATAGATTTTGTCTCCCGGAGCAAATTTCACACCCCATGATTGAGTTGTATAATCGCTGAATACACCAGCTGAATTGTAATAACCCCTCTTGTAGACATCCTGTTGCTCAGGAAATCTGTTAACCCAGCTCGATGTGAATTTTGAGCTGAAGTTAACCTGAACAGATCCCTCCTGCCCTTTTTTTGTAGTAATTACAACAACACCGGCAGCAGCACGTGAACCATAAAGAGCAGTTGCTGCAGGACCTTTAAGAACAGACATATTCTCAATGTCTTCCGGGTTGATATCCATTACACGGTTCCCCATTGTAGTTGCATTTCTGATGGCTCCGTCAAATCCGCTGTTACCGCCGATAGGTGTTGAGTTATCATAGATTATACCGTCAACAACAAATAATGGTTGGTTATCTCTCTCAAGTGAAGTACCACCACGAATGATAATTTGAGAACCTGTTCCGGCTGCACCACCACTTTGAGTAACGTTTACCCCGGCAATTTTACCACTTAAAGAGTTGACAAGGTTGCTGCTCTTGTTCTTCAGAATCTCATCGCTCTTGATATCCTGAACTGCATATCCCAGAGCTTTCTTCTCCTTCTTTATACCAAGGGCGGTAACAACAAGTTCCGAAAGGAAAACAGATGATTCGGACATGGTTACATTAATGACAGCCCTGTTGCTTACAGGAACTCTCAAATTTTCCATACCAATGGCAGAAAATAAGAGAGCAGCGTTTGCCGGAGCCTCAATGGTGAATGAACCATCCAGGTTAGTTGCAACTCCGGTTTTTGTACCTTCAATAATGACAGATACACCAACCGCAGGCTGACCGGTTTTGTCAACGACTTTACCGGTAACTCTTATGTTCTGTGCCACTAAAGTTCCTGTGATTAGAACTAAAGCGAATACCGAAAGTGTAAATCGCTTACACCATCCGGTTAATTTTTGTGAAACATACATGAATTAAAATTTTAGGTTAATATTTATAGTTAAGTTAGCAAAATGCCGTTGTAAAATTGCATATACAAATCAAGTAACGTGTATTAATAACAAAATGTAACAAAAATTGTGATTTTGCGCTGAAAGTGTACTAAAAGCTCAATATACACTACAGTTTTACCCTTTGTAAAATTAATATAATTATCGAGACATTGTAACACTCAGGTAAGAAAAAAACGGGCTGTCTGAAAAACTTTAAGAAGATTCTATTTTTTAATGTTTGTGGCCACATCCTAAAGAAATGGGCAAGGTCATTGGGGGAGTAGCTACTATATCAAAAAAAGGCTGCCTAAAATCAGACAGCCTCTTAAATGATATATTATATAACTATTGAACGGTATCCCAGCCCGGATTCTGAGTCAACTTATAACCCATATCCTTGTAAAGCTTAATCTGATCAAGAGGAACAGATGTGAAATACTGTCTTTCGTAGTTTATATCACCCTCTACCCAGTCTCTTCTAGAGCTTGACTGGAACAAATTGTAGGTAGCAACTCTTGTTGAGTCACCAGGAGTGAATACATACAACGAACCTTTGGTCTTGAATGCGTTCCTTATAGCTATAAGGTTCTTTCCATTCGGACTTGAAGGAGCATCTGCAGGTGAACCCCATCTGTAGAAGTTGAACGGAGCGCCCATACTTATATCGGTAGGTCCGGCAGTCTCAACTGTCTTAAGGTATTTGTATTTTTTCCATCTCTTTAGGTCAGATTTCCTGAAGCCTTCAAAAACAAGTTCGGCCAATCTTTCACGTCTGATTTCCCAAAGAATCGGAGAAACTGATGGGTCGCGGTCAGGGTCATTTATAACAACACCATTGGCAGTGATATTTGTTCCGCTTACAACCATGTTAGGGAGCTTAGGTAAAACATTTCCAACATTATTGTTCTTAATGTTTCTTGCCCTTAGTTTGTTGATTGTTGCATCTGCTACAGCCTGTGTGAATTGACCAAGCTCGGCCATAACCTCAGCATAAGCAACCAGAACTTCACCATATCTGATAAGTGGAGTAGATGTAACTGCAGTACTTCCCATATAGATTAAGTTTGCAGGGTCGGCAGCGTATGGAAGGAACTTACGGCAAGCGATACCTGTTGTTGAATAACCCATAAGTTTTGTCACACCTGAAATTCTAACACTGTCAGCAAATGAGGCAAGGAGTCTTGGGTCACGTCCCTGAACAGCTTCAGAATAGTACTTGCTTGCAGAATAGTTATACAATGGCGACTGCTTGATAGGAAGACCGTCAGCAGCCAGATAGTTGTTGATAACCCTAAGTGTTGTACCTGTCTGACCTTCCTGATGTACATAAGCCACAAGACAGTGTGTTGCCTTTGCTTCCAGATATTCCCTGTAGAAGATAACCTCTTTGTTACTAGCTAGATTGTAGTTTGTAGAGAATGTTCCTCTGTAGTCATCAACAATCTGATATTTGTTACCTGCAATCAGTTGTTCTGCTGCCCACTTGGCTTTGTTTAATGCTGCTGTTGCTACTGTCTGGTCCAAATTGTGGTATTTCAACAGTGTTCCGAAATACAACATTTTTCTAACCATATATGCAAGAACAACATCTTTATTTATCTGTCCCACACCATCGCTAACTCTGACATTTGCTGCTGCATAGTCAAAATCCTCAATGATTTTAGTAACTACTTCGCCAATAGGTTGTCTGTCCTTGTAAATCTCATCAAGGTCTGTAGGCAGAAGCTCTTTGTCATAATAAGGCATATTACCGAATGTTGCACAAAGGTCAGAGTATTCCAGTGCTCTGAAAAAACGGGCTATACCCATCCAGTGCTTCTTAGCGTCATCGGAGATGGTAGTTGATTTCTCAACTCTGTTCAACATAAGGTTGTGTCTTCTTACATAACTGAAAGACCATCCGTTACCCGATGTTGCAGTTGTTGATCCCCATAAGCTGGTTGCATTGTACTCATCTGCCCAAGCTCCACCTGTAAAATAGTCTCCCCAGGTATAACCGCTACCGTAACCCATAAAGTAGGCAGTATATGTGCCCTGGGCAAACAAGCGAATATTGCCTTCACTTGTCCAGAAGTTAGATTCGTCAAATTGATTTAACGAAGGCTTATTGAGATAGTCCTTACAAGAGCTAAGACTCAATATTGCTATAATTATAAATAATACTTTCTTCATGATTCATTCATTTTAAAAATCCAGTTGTACACCAAAAGATAATGACCTTCTATATGGATAGCTTCTTCCAAAAGATCTGCCATCTGCAGAAGTCTGAGTTGTCCAGTCAAGTTCAGGGTCAATTGCAACACCACCCATGTTATCCCATTCAAACAGGTTTTCTCCACTAAAGTAAATCCTGAGTTTTTCTATCATTATTTTTTTGGTCATTTTCTGTGGCAATGTGTAGCCAAAATTCAATGTTTTACATCTTAAATATGACAAATTCAACAGATACCTGTCACTAACCTGATAGTTCCATTGTGATAGCTGAGCATAGTCAAGAGGTCTTGGATAGAAAGCATCTGTATTCTCTTCTGTCCAATAGTCAAGTGTATGGGAGAAGTTCGATTCTGACCCTGTAAAACCAGGAAGAACCATGTTACCTGTTGCCCATAGGTTTCTGCGGCCAACACCCTGGAAGAATATGTCAAAGTCGAAACCTTTCCAGTTTGCACCTAACCTGAAACCAAACTGGTGTCTTGGTTGTGTGTTTCCTATAACGGTTCTGTCACCAAGGTTACTTAGTGTGTTTGTACCATAGTTGATTATACCATCACCATTCAAATCCTTGAATTTAAGGTCACCGGGGCTGAACCTGAAGTTACCGCTTTGATAAAGCTCCTGATAAGCAGGGTCAAGATTTGCAAATACGTTAACTGTTTTACCGTTAGCCAGAAGTTGTGTCTGGATCTTGCCATCTGTACCGTATACAAAGTCCTCTTTCTGGAACAGTCTTTCAACTCTATAACCCCAAATATCACCCAGAACCTTTCCATTGTAATAAGTTGCTGAATACAATGGATCTGCAGCTGTAGGATATTTCTTTACAATAGATTTATAATCTGTATACTGGCCTGACAGGTTAATTTCAAGACCATTGCTGAATACATGGTTGAAATTCAATTCTATCTCAATACCTTTTGTAGATACCTGGCCAAAGTTTCTTTGTGGGGCACTGGCACCGATTGAGCTTGGAATAACCTCTCCTGCTGTAATTGCATTTGTAGTCATTTTATTGTACCAGTCAACTGTAAGACCGAATTTATCTTTAAAGAATCTTGCATCAATACCAAAGTCTAAAGTCGATATTGATTCCCATGTAAGGTCAGGGTTGATAAGACCAGGGGCACTTGAAACATAAGGTACAAAGTTTGCACTTCTTAACCAGTAGTTACCAGATGTAGAAGGGTTTGTTACTGATATTGTTGGATAATACAGCGAACTAGGGACATCCTGATTTCCTATGGTACCATAAGATCCTCTGATTTTAAATGAGTTTACATATGGTTTTACAGCTGTCCAGAATGGCTCTTCTGACAAGCGCCATGCAGCAGAACCTGAAGGGTAAGATCCCCAGCGCATTCCATCTCTGAACTTAGATGTGGCGTCACGACGGAAGTTCAACTCCAGCAAGTACTTGTTGTCATAATCGTAGTTCAATCTGCTGAAAAAACCAAGAACTGACCAGTCTGTATGACTTGAGCCAACAGTTTGGTCACCTATTGCAAGGTTTAGTTCAGGGAAGTTGTAATCAATCACGCCCATTCTCTTGGCGCTTTCATAAACATATTCCTCATCTTCTATATTGGTACCTACAATAAGTTTTGCGTTATGCTTTCCAAAACTCTTTTCATACTGTATATTTGCGTTATAGGTATTTCTCATCTTCCTGCTTGATGTCATCTGAACATAGTCATAAGAAGAAGAGGTATATGTCTGATACCAGTAATCAAGATCTGAACCAGCAGGGTATGTATTAAAGGTATTGATACCTGTAACATATCCACCGATTGTTTTTGATGCAATAGCAGTAAGGTTATAGATATAATCAAAATTGGCGGTTAGTCCCTTTGCAAGATTGAGTGTAGTACCCAGGTTTATACGTGTGTACCACGATTCAGCGACAGAAGGGTTCTTTCTGCTAGCGGCCATTTCTGCAGCAGGAGAACGTGTTTCATAACCTTTATATGTTCCTTCAGGATAGATTGCAAACCATCTGTACATATAATAGATAGGCTCATAAGTAGATCCTGTAAAACTGAATGGTGTGTCCTGAGTTAATTTAGTAAAAATGAAGTTTGAACGAAGGGTAATATATTTGTTTACATCTACGCTCAAGTTACCTGACGTATTAAGTCTTTGATATTTGTCTTCAAACAATTTTAAAATACCCTTTTGATCCAATAGTCCGGCAGACATGTTATATTTTACTTTTTCTGTTCCACCAGCTACTGAAATGTTATGGGTTTGCTGAGGTGCCCATTTCCTGTAGTACATATTTTCAAGGTCCCAACCTCTGTAGAAGTAGAAACCACCGGCAGGACGTTTTTCAAAGTCACGACCCTCTACCATTTCCCTGTCAAGTCCTTCGCCAAGACCATACTGATCGTAGTATGCCTTAACTTTGACAATCATTTCAGGGTTATAATAAATCGGGCCAATCTGACCAAACTCGTTTGTAGGGGTGTTCCCTAATCCTAAAGCCAGTCCATTTCTCTGTTTCCATGAATAGTCAAGTTCCAGGTCGGGTCTAGAAGTAACTGGAACCTTTGTTTTGGTTGCCCAGGAGAAGTTGGATGTATAAGATACTGTGGTTCTTCCATCTTTTGATCCTTTTTTGGTTGTAATCAGAATAGCTCCGTTAGCAGCCCTTGCTCCGTAAATAGCTGTAGAAGAAGCATCCTTAAGAGTAGTGATACTTTCGATATCATTAGGGTTCACATAAGACAAACTTGGTACCTCAACGTTGTCCAGCAAGATTATAGGTGCAGATGATCCTTGTCCCAATGAAGAATAATTTGATCGTATTCTTATTGTAGGGTCACCACCAAGTGCTCCTGATGTTGTTGTAATTGACAATCCGGGAGTTGAACCCTGAAGTGCACGTCCAACATCTGAGATAGGTCTTGATTGAAGTGTCTTGGAAACATTAACCGAAGATACCGCGCCAGTAAGATTCTCTTTCTTTTGGGTACCCCAGCCTACTACAACCAGTTCATCGAGCAGAACATTGTCAAGCTCCATAACTGCGTTGATTTGTGTCCTTCCGTTAATTGGAACAGAGAGTTTCTTCATACCAATTGCAGAGAAAACCAGCGTCCCTTTGGTTGGGGCTGTAATTTCGTAAGCACCGTTCGCATCTGTTGATACACCGGTTTTTGTTCCTTCGATAACAACAGCGACACCAATCTGAGCCTCGCCCTTATTATCCTTAACAATTCCGGTAACCTTGATGTTCTGTGCCCACATAGATCCTGTAATTAACAGGAGGGCGAAAACCGACAGTACTTTTCGTACCATACGGTCTCTTTCTTTTGAAACATGCATGAGTTTAAAATTTTAGGTTATAAATTTAGTTTACAAAAAAGGTTTCTTGAGTTATATTTTATTATTTAAAGGTTAATAAATATTTCGTTTTATAATTAAAATGAACAATTGAGTTACATATAAATAGTAAGACACTAATAGTTATTACTGTTTTCGCAGTTGTAAATATATAACAAATTTCTAATACAGGAGATATTTTCTGTTAAATGCTGTCATTAAAATGGCTCTTATTATGTTAAAACAATAAGAATTATGAGTTATCGCTTAAAAATTAGATATAAAAAAAATAAAATGCGTTTTTTTATAACAAATTGTAACCCTATTTTTAGTTTTACTTAATAAATGAAGTTTATTCCCGATTCAGGCTTATTAATTATAGAAATCTTTATTGGAATATAAAAAATTCTTGATTTGACATTCTCAGAAAGTTTGTTCTTTGCCATTAATCTCTGGGCATCTTTTTCTGTTGTATAGATAACAGCTTTTGGCCACTTTCTTGCAAGTTTGTTTATTCTGGTTACTTCTGAAGATGTAAAATTATGATGGTCGCGGAAGGCCATCTTTGCAATTATTTTATAATCACTCAGCAGATGGTAGATAAGCGGTCTTGGGTTCGCAATTGCTGTTATAAGAATCGCAAATCTTGAATAAATATATCTTCTGTCGGCCCCCTGAAAAATACTCTCCGGTTCTCCGTAAGATATGCTGGAGAACAATAAACGTTGCTTTGAACTGAGTCTTAGCCTTTTTTCCCATTCAAACCTGGCTTCGAGTGAGATTTCATCGGGACATTTTGTAACTATTATAATATCTGCCCTTTGGATTTGCTCGGGCAGGTCCCTTAATCTTCCAACAGGAAAGAGATACTCCTTTTCCAGAGGCAGGCTATAATCAATCAGGACTATATTGGTAGAGGGAGATATCCATCTGTGCTGAAAGCCATCATCCAGAAGAATTACAGTAGGCCTCTGCTCCTCCGGCAAAGCAAGCAGAGCTTCCACTCCCTTTACTCTTTTTTCACAGACCGCTACAATAATATCAGAGAACTTCTTCTTCATCTGCAATGGTTCGTCTCCCACTTCAGATACTTTATTTTCTGTCTCCACTATCCTGAATCCGCGGGTTTTTCTTCCATAGCCTCTTGACAATACGGCTACCTTGTACTTTGGCAGTAATTCTCGTATAAGAAATTCGGTATGTGGCGTCTTTCCTGTTCCACCAACGGAAATGTTTCCTATCGATATTATTGGAACATCAAATTTTCTGGATTTGAAAATTCCTTTGTCGAAAAGATAGTGTCTTAGCCTGAGTGTGAAATAAATGGGGAAAAGTAGCAGTTTGTTAACAAAGGTGTACTTCATGGGTCAGTAGTTTTCTTGTGAATAAGTTTGTTCTATGTGGTCAAGTATCTTAAGCAATTCAATATGGCTGTTTTCCGTTACCAGCTGTAACTTAATTTCTTTGAAGTGAGGCAGTGCCTTGAAATAGTGCGACAGGTGTCTTCTCATCTCTAGTACCCCTACTCTCTCTCCCTTTATCTCTACCGATCTTATAAGGTGCCTCCTTGCCAGCTCTGTCTTTTCTCGTACTGAAAGCTCGGGCATCTCCTCTCCTGTTGCAAGATAGTGTTTTATCTCCTTAAAGAGCCATGGTCTGCCGTAAGTTGCCCTTCCTATCATAATTCCGTCCACTCCGTATTTCTCAAAAGCCTCCTTTGCTCCCGGTGCCGTTGTTATGTCGCCGTTACCTATTATAGGTATATGCATCCTGGGGTTGTTCTTCACTTC
>CAZREC010000048.1:0-19790 GCA_964599025.1 uncultured Muribaculaceae bacterium
ACATCTACATTATAGACCCCTTTTACAAACGGGCGGTTATTAGTGAAGAAAATACACAGTTCAAGTTCACTGCCCTGGTAGTCTACCTCTCTCACTGCGGAATAGATCATCTGTTCGCCGGCAACTGTGAAAATCTGCTGCTGTGCACCTGTCATAAGTATTCCATCAGGTCCTTTAACCCTGATGTATACCCTTCTCGGTCCTTTCGCTGCCAGAGAGTTTTCAACAAGATTAAGGCAAGTTTTTAGCTTCACTGTCCTGCTGCTTCTGTCGGTATCTTTATTTGAGCTGGTGATGGCAACAAGGCTGAATCCTCTTCCTTTAAGAATGGCACCTATCTGCACCTGTTTTGCATATTCGTCGGTGGTACTCTGAAGTTCCTTGTATTTCTGCTTAGTCTCTTTTACTTCGTCCCTTGCAACAGCCGCATCCTTGCGCAATGATATGTTTAGGGTGTTAAGTGAGTCTATCTGAATAATATAGCCTCTCATTATTGACCTGAGTGTCCCCAACTCCTGCTCATACTGGCGAAGTCGCGACCTGTTGGTGGCCTCTGTGCTTTTAACTCTCTCTATCAGCTGGTCAACCTTTTCGCGTTCCCTTGTAAGCTGAACGTTTAGACTGTCATTATTTGAAGATAGTCCTTCATAGTCTGTCTTGAGTTGTACCATCTGCACCGTAAGCATATCTTTCTCTTCTGTAAGATTGCCTATAAGCTTGTTCCTGTCAATCCATATCCAGGCAAGAACTGCAGCAAGTGCAACTGCTACGACGGCCATTCCAATTACAAGGTTCCTTAATTGTTTCTCTTTTTCCATACTTCTGATAATTTTTGATAAAAGCAATATAGTGCAAAAATAGGAATTTTACTTAGCTTTGTGTGCTAAAACATTTATATCATGAAGGATTTTAACATAAAAAAGTATCTTATAAGAGTAGTTAAATATGCAATTTCTTTAACTATTATATTCATTATCCTTATAGGAATAATGGCCATAACCTCCAAACAAGGTTTACATTACGAGAATTTCTTCCGTCCCGGAACCGGTGGTCAGTTATTGGTTTTCTTTCTAGTTATATCTTTCGTTTATCCTTTCTTCGGATTTGTAAAGAAAAAAGTTTACATCAACCGCAACTTTACTGAAGATAAAGAGAAGATAAAAGAGGTGATTATCAACTGCCGTTACATTTTGGTTTCAGAAGATGCAACAACAATGACCTTCAGACATAGCTCTATGTTCTTACGGGTTATGAGAATGTTTGAAGATGCTATTGTGCTTGACTTTTCAGATAACCCTATAACACTGGACGGCTTAAGAAAAGATGTTTACAGACTGGGCCGCTCAATCGAATATGCGGTAAGAGACCGGTCGGTTGAGTAAAGCCAGAGGTTAGAAACTCTCTTTTTCCGGTTCTGTCAGTTTATCTTGGCTACTTAGTTTAAATGCCAGGTATGTTATAGGCATTCCCATTGACAGATAGTTCTCTTCATAGTGAGTCTTAATGGAGAGTAGTTCGTCAGCTCTTCCGCTCCCATAGATATCTCGGTTTTCCTCTATGATTTCCAGATTGTTTAGTTTAGCCATTGCAACGGTATAATTGTGCAAATAGAGACTGTCAGTCTTAAGATGTATGATGCCATCGGGCACTAAAAATTTCCTGTACCTCTCCAGAAAAAGCGTTCCGGTCAGTCTTTTATTATCTCTGTTTATCTGTGGGTCGGCAAAGGTTATCCATATCTCCGACACCTCTCCGGGTCCAAAAAGCCACTCTATGAATTCAATTCTGCATCGTACAAAGGCTACATTAAGCAGTGACTCCTCTGTAGCACTCTTTGCCCCTCTCCACAATCTTGCCCCTTTTATGTCAATCCCTATAAAGTTAATATTCGGATACTTACGTCCCATCTCAACAGTATACTCTCCCCTTCCGCAGCCAAGCTCAAGAACAATCGGATTATTGTTGTTGAAAACATCTGAGTGCCATCTGCCTTTTAGTTTATAGTCTTTTCTGAAGACTTCATCGAATTCCGGTTGAAAGAGACACTTGAAACTCTCGTTCTCTGCAAATCTTTTTAGTTTGTCTTTACCCATGTCTCTATCTGGTCTTGATTAATATTTGCAAGTCTCTTATTTTTTTCATTTTTTCCTTATCAGACAAATGCTGTACCGTAAAGTTCCATTTTCCGCATACCGGAAATTTTACTCCGTCTCTGTACAGCCATCTCAAATCTCTCCACACACCACTTCTGACCTCCTTTATATAACTATACTTTGCATCTTTTACAAGGGGGAACGATATTGTATCGCGGAACATATCTCCTACCGGAGATGAGATAGTGAGAACCAAGGGAATGGACACCTCGTTAAAGTGGTCAGGTAATCTGACATTAAAGTATATATTGTATTCCGACAACGAGTCTTTAATCTCAACAGGAAAACAGGAATATGATCTATTCTCATTTTTACATGAGAACAGGATAAAAAATGGCACAAGAAGTAAAATACTATTTTTGATTGTCATGGCCCCCTCTTGGAGATTTTTTATGCTTTTTCCTGTTTTGCGAGCCTGACCTAGATGTTTCGTCAAATCTTGATATGCTCCCCTCACCAACTGCGCTTTTGTATTCTGCCACCTTCTCTTCTGCCGGATTCAGATTTGCTACCTTAACACCTCTTTTGTTGAGTTTTATAACCTCTTTAACTCTTTCTGCTGTAAGAGGAAACATATTGGCCATACTGTTCTGTTCGTATGAGAACCACATAACACCTTTAAGCGTATCGGTCTTGACAAGATATGCAAAACCATCTTCTGTCTCAAGAGGGGCCCTCAAAAACGGAATGTTGGCATGAGCATCTATATACACAGCAGCTTCATAATTAATACAGCACTTAAGTTTGCTGCATTGGCCGGCAAGTTTTTGCGGATTAAGAGAGAGATCCTGACTTCTGGCCGCTTGCGTTGTAATCGACTGAAAATCCGACATATACCTTGCGCAACACAACTCCTGTCCACATACTCCTATCCCTCCGATTAGTCCTGCCTCCTGTCTTGCACCAATCTGACGCATCTCTATGCGTATCTTGAACTCATCTGCAAAGAGCCTGATCAGTTGTCTGAAATCGACACGCTCATCGGCAATATAATAGAAAATGGCCTTTGTTCCGTCGCCCTGAAATTCTACATCACCAATCTTCATGTTCAGATTAAGAGACGCAGCAATCTGTCTGGAGCGGATCATTGTTTTGTGCTCCCTTGCAATTGCCTCCTGCCACCTCTCAATATCGAGTGTTTTTGCTTTTCTGTATATTTTTTTGAATTCGTACGTTTTAATATCGACATTGTTCCTTTTGAGCTGATGCAGAATGACAGGTCCCGAAAGGGTGATGATCCCAACGTCATGTCCGTTTGCAGCCTCTACTGTTACAATATCACCTACAGAAAGTGATTGTCCCGATGAATTGAGAAAACAGGATTTTCGCGTATTCTTGAACCTTACTTCAAAAAGTTCCTTTGTAATTTCCTCAGGAATACCTTGCAACCAGTCAAAAACGCTTAGTTTACAACAGCCTGTTTTGAAATTAATTCGTAATTCCCCCTCATTGGTCCGTTCAGCAGAACAGCCCCGGGAACAGTCATATATTATATTTTGTTTATCCATAATTTTTCACAAAGATAGAAAAAAGCGATTACTAAGGTCGGAGAAAATATATTTGGAATTTACATTCCTGTCTATGTCTGCAAGAGCTCCGTTTATTGCATCATAACCTCTTGTGTAAAAGGTTGGTTTTATTTTTTTTGCCCACATAGATACCACATCTCTCTGCGAGTCGGGGGTGTTTGATATCTCCTCAATTCCCATACTGATGATATATACCCTCCTTATGAATTCCAGTGCATAGAAACAAAACTGTTTCTGTTTCTCCCTTCCGGAAACTGCCAGATCTTCCCATACAGATATGACACTTACCATATCCTTGGTTACACACCCCTCCATAAGTCTGAGAAAAAGCTCCTGACTGCTGCTCACCTCAATGGACTCCTTAATTATCTCTCTGGCTTTGCTTATGCTCCCTCCTGCTATTTTTGCCCAGAACAATCCGTCTGCCTGGCTAATGGAAAAATCCTTTGAAAGAGTGTTTCCAAGTTCCTCTATTTCGAGTGGGTTGACTCTTATGATCTGGCATCTGGATATAATCGTCGGTAAGATTTTTTCGGGGGATCTGCTCACAAGAAATATATAGGTTCCTGCAGGCGGCTCTTCAATAAGCTTTAACAGTTTGTTTGCAGCTTCCTGATTCATTCTCTCCGGCAGCCATACAATCATATATTTGTCCCCTCCCTCAAAAGACCTGAGACTGAGTTTTTTGAGAATAAGGGCCGCCTCATTCACACCAATAAGACCCAGCTTGTTTTCAACACCGATATTGTCGTACCACTCTTGTTCTGTAAGATTGGAATTTTCTATGACAGATGTTCTCCAGACATCAATAAAGTGATCGCTCACCGGTTTCTTGTCGGATGTTATCTTTTTTGTGTTGTTTACCGGCATTGCGAAATGAAGATCGGGGTGTATAAGTTTCTGAAACTTATTACAGGTGGGACAGGTGCCGCACGAATCATGTCCATCTCTGTTGGGACATGAATTATATTGTGCAAAAGCAATAGCAAGAGGGAGAGCCCCATACCCCTGATCTTCGCAAAACATTATAGCGTGGCTGACCCTTCCCTCACCGGATAGATTGATGAGTTGCGATTTAAGTTTATGCTGACCGACTATTGTGGAAAATTTCATTTATATACTCCCAATTTTAACCAAAGATAACCATTTCACAATTTTTACAATCAAAGCCCAGACGATATCTTTTTCCGTTGTTTTCAAGAAACAGGGGCTCGTTCATCTGCTTTACAGCTCCTTCTTTGGGACAAATGCCCATTTCAAACTTTATACAGTATTTGCATCTCATAAGCTCAGCTTCAACCGGCGGAGACAACTCGAATGCCTCATCCACCCTGTCGGCTCCCAATGACATGTACAACTCCCTGGCAAGGTTATTCGAAATATTTGCCCTGTAGTCGTAAGTTAAACCATTCACTATTTTGTTGTTTCTGTCTATACTGGCTTTACCCTCCTTAACTATCTTCTCTCTCTCCTTCTTAAGCTCAATCCTCCTCATCTCTCTCGCAGTATTGAGTTTCTCTGCAAGTGACCTTCTTACTTCATTAAGATATGAAGCAGGGAAAAACAGAAAATTTTCGGCTTCTATTTCCGAAACCGTGAACTTATATATATCCGAGGTTTTGCTCAGTTGGCTTATAATATTTTGTCTTGCAAGTTCTTCGTTTCTGGCAACTTCAAAGTTTCCATCAATTATATGCTCAGCAGAACAATCATCTTCACTTCGTGCCCTCACAACCGTTCCCTCTTTGTGAGAGACAAACTTTAAATCTACTGCTATTAGCCTCTTGGGCATGTTTTGCTCCAGCTCCTTTTCAAAATTATGATTGAAGTTTCTGTAAATCTGCGAACCGACGGCTATAGTCAAAGGTTCGTTAGCCGATACCAGATTATCCTTTACACTACTTGCCCTTGCTCCTAAAATTTTTCCTTTAGGTGTAATAAAACACAGTCCGTCTCCATTTTGAATCTTAATATCGGAGTTATACCTGAATGTCAGGTTCCCGTTTTTTTCTTCTATGATTTTATCAACCTTACCTATATACTCACCCACCGATCTTGCAACCACCCCACTCTGCCAGCTGCCTCTTTTTCCGGTTATAAAAAGATCTGTATACCCTCTGTTGAAAGTCATTTCCGGTCTTGGGGTGAATCCGCCGTATAACTTTCCACTGGAAGATGCTGTAAATCCCTCTTCAGATGTTATGAATCTGTTAATAAGTGTCCTGTAATATTTTACCACGTTCTTGATGTAGGAGATATTCTTGAGTCTACCCTCAATTTTGAACGATGTTATTCCGACTCCGGCGAGTTCCTCAATATGGTCCCCCATATTTAAATCCTTAAGAGACAACAATGCCTTGTCCCGTATAAGAATATTCCCTGAATTGTCCACAAGGTTATAGAGCGACCGGCAAGCCTGAACACAAACTCCTCTGTTTGCACTTCTCCCGGCAGCTTTGGCGCTTAAATAGCACTGACCGCTGTATGAAACACAGAGTGCACCATGAATAAATGATTCCAGTTCAATTGTGGTACACGCTCTTATCTCCTCTATCTGAGACAGTGAAAGCTCTCTGGCAAGTATCAGGCGCTTGAATCCAAGTGATTCAAGAAACATTGCCTGCTTTGCACTCCGTATGTTTGTCTGGGTCGAAGCAAAAAGAGGAACATGAGGTAGTCCTGCCTTAAGAAGTCCCAGATCCTGAATAATCAGCGCGTCGCAACCTGCCTCGTATGCCTGTTTCGATAGCCTGACTGCCTCTTCCAGTTCACTTTGATAAAGTATTGTGTTAAGTGTCATGTAAACTTTAGCGCCAAACCTGTGAGCATATTCCGCCAGTGCCTCAATCTCAGAAATCGGGTTACCGGCAGCCTCTCTTGCTCCGAAAGACGGTCCTGCAATATAGAGAGCATCGGCACCGCAATTTATGGCTGCAGTGCCGATGTCTCTGTTTTTTGCCGGGGCTAAAAGTTCTATTTTTTTTACTTGCACTTAAGTTCGGTTTTCACCTTATATTCTGCTATAGGCTTGTATGTAGGGTCGTTCAATAGTTGTTTGTAATATCCGCAAGCCTTGGCGGTATCCTTTTTGCCCTCAAAAGCAACTGCAAGATTGTACATTGTGCTGTTCTTGTCTTTGGCATTAGGATCTTCTGCAAGATAGCTCTCCAAAGCAGCAATTGCTTCATCGAATTTCTTTAGCTGCACACTTGAAAGACCAACCAGTTTGTTTGCCTGTCCCGACACCACATATTGGTTAGATTTCTTTGCATTCTCATAGACACCTGCCCAGTTCTTTGTTTTGAGGGCTGCAACAGATCTCTTAAGGTAAACAACAGACAATTGCTTGCTTGCATCTTCCTTTTCTCCCAACTGAATTGCCTTGTCAAAAGCAGCAATTGCACCCTCTTCGTTGTTCAAGCGAGCCTCACACATACCTATTCTTAAGTATGCTGTTGCATTGGCAGGATCTATTGTAATTAATTTTTTGTAGCCGGCAATTGCTTCTGCAAATTTGCCCTCGTTAAGATAAGATGTTGCATCGGCCATCAGAATCTGAGGAATAAGGTCAGTTGCCTCTTTTTCAACATCGGCCATAGAGTTTGCCTTAGCAGATTCAGCTGCTTTCTTAAGCTGTATCAATGCATTGTCAATATCCTTGCTGGTTGCAAGTTCCTTACCGTATCTAAGATAAATCTTAGGAAGAATGTCTTTGCACTCTTTAGAAAGTGTAGCTCCCTCTTCGCCCAGCGTTTCAAGCATTTTAAGCGCTTTATTAAAGGAATCAATTGCTCCAGGATAGTTGTTTGTATTAAGAGCTGCGGCTCCTGCATTATAAAGTTCTGTGGCAGCAGCAAGGTCCTGTCCATATACAGATCCGAAAGAGAATAGGGATAGCATACAAATAGCTAAAAATGTCTTGAGATGTTTCATTGGAATAATTTTTGTTATAAAATTAGGTAATAATATTTTCATCTGATAAATGCAAATTTAATAAAAAGCAAAACACGATGCAAAATATTCCCTATATTTGTTCCCATTATCAAAAAATCAATCAATTAGCATGAAAAGACTATTTTTATTAGTGGCAACCATTGCTCTTTTTGCAACCGCAAATGCACAGGTACCACCGACTCTGCCTCTGGATCCTAAAGTAAGAACCGGGAAACTGGATAACGGACTCACATATTATGTTGTGAAAAATGCTGAACCAAAAGGTCAAGCTGAGTTTTACATAGCTCAGAAAGTTGGTGCAATATTAGAAGAAGAAAACCAGAGAGGTCTTGCTCACTTTCTTGAGCATATGGCATTTAACGGTTCAAAGAATTTCCCCGGAAATGGTATTATATCCTACCTGGAGAAAATAGGCGTTAAATTTGGTGTAAACCTTAATGCTGCTACCGGAGTTGATCAGACAATCTACAATATTTCAAGCGTTCCTGTAAAAAGGCAGGGAATAATTGACTCTTGTCTGCTTGTCCTTTATGACTGGTCATGTGCGATAAGTCTTAAAGAGGAGGATATCGAGAAAGAGAGGGGTGTTATCCGCGAGGAGCTTCGTACAAGAAGCAGCGCTCAGCTTAGAATGATAGAGGCTATTTTGCCTGAAATCATGCCTGATAGTAAATATGCTCACAGGTTACCGGGTGGTCTGGTTAAGGTTATAGACACATTTACTCCAAAGGAGCTTCGTGATTTTTATCAGAAATGGTATCGCCCAGATCTTCAGGGCATTATCGTTGTAGGAGATATAGATCCGGTTGCTGTAGAAAATCAGATCAAGTCTCTTTTCAGTTCTATTCCTAAGAAAAAAGATGCTGCAGAAAGGGTGGAATTTCCTGTTCCTGATACTAAGGAGGTATTAATTTCAGTTGCAAGTGACCCTGAGGCAACCTCTACAGATATTATGATGATGTTCAAACAGGATGTTCTTCCAAAGGAGTTCAGACCTACAGTCGCCTCCCTTGCCATGGATTACATGATAAATATGGTAACCGGTATGCTCAATGCCCGTTTACAGGAAGCTGCGCAGAAGGCAAATCCTCCTTATACAAATGCGAGTGCATCATACGGAGACTATATTGTATCAAATACAAAGGCAGCATTTGATATTTCTGCCGGAGCAAAAGAGGGCGAAATTGACAAGGCTCTGAGAGCAATTGTAAACGAATCTGAAAGGGTTAGAAAATTTGGATTCACTGCATCTGAGTATGAGAGGGCCAGAGCTAACTATACAAGCAGAATGGAACAAATCTACAAGGAGAGAGAAAAACAGAAGAATCAATTCTATGTAGACCAGATACTTAATAATTTTACTACTGGCAATGCAATGCCGGGAATAGAGATGGAGTATACAATGATGATGCAGATTGCCCCTTCTATTACAATTGACCAGATTAACATGTTTGCCAAGTCTCTTCCAAAGAACGAGAATCTTGCAATTGCTATAATGATGCCTAAAAAAGAGGGACTTAAAGTGCCATCTAAAGAGGACGTCCTTAATATATACAACAATGCTCTGAAAGATAGCGTCGAAGCCTATAAGGAGACTGTCTCTAACGAACCTCTTGTTCCTGTCGCTCCCGTAGCAGGTAAGGTAGTTAACGAGGTAAATGATCCTATGAGCGGTGCTATTGTATGGACATTGTCAAATGGTGCCACTGTAGTTGTTAAGAAAACAGACTTCAAGGAAGATCAGATTATGTTTTCTGCCAGCAGTCGTGGTGGGTTCTCTCTTTTTGACAAATCCGACATTGTGCTTACAAAGGTTATTGGAAACATGATTTCGATAGGTGGTGTTGGCAAGTTCAGTCAGACCGACCTAAGAAAGGTACTTGCCGGTAAAAACGTCGGTATCAGTCCTTCGATTAGTACATATACAGAAGGCATGGGCGGCTCCTCTACTCCTAAGGACATAGAGACATTCATGCAACTTCTTTATCTTAATTTCACTGCCCTTAGACAGGATAACGAAGCATATCAGGCATTTATGGGCAGATTGAAAGCTCAACTGCAAAATGCGGCATCAGATCCTATGACAGCTTTTTCTGACACATTACAGGCTGCCTTGTATAACAATAACCCTTATTCTAAAAGGTTGAGCATTGAAATGCTTGACAAGGTTGATTATCCTAGAATAATGGAACTTGGCAAGGCAAGATTCGCAAATGCTGCCGACTTTACCTTTGTTTTTGTTGGTAATGTAAATCCTGCCACCCTTAAACCTCTTGTTGAAACTTATATAGGTTCACTACCTGCCAATAAGGCCAAGAAAGAGAACTGGGCAAATACAGGAATGGTACCTGTAAAAGGAAAGCTTGTAAGGCACTTCGATAAAGAGATGCAAACACCTAAAGCAACCGTATATACATTTTTATCGGGTAAGGCTGCATATACCGTTGAGAACCTTATTATGGCAGACATGATGAAACAGGCCTTTGATATGGTGTTTACCAAAACGATCCGCGAAGAAGAGGGTGGAACCTACGGAGTAGGTGTTAACATGAACATGAGCTTTACTCCTGAAGAGTTTTTTGTGTTTATGTTCGGATTCGATACAGATGTTACTTTAAAGGAAAAACTGCTTAAGAGGGCCCATCTGGAGATAAACAATGTTATTGAAAAGGGTGTGAATCCTGCTGACTTTGCCAAGATTACTGAGTATATGCAAAAGAACTACACTCAGAACCTGAGAGAAAACAAATACTGGACCTCCGTAATAATAAACAGATTTGTCTTTGGTAAAGATCTTCATACTACTTACGAAGCTGCACTTAAGTCAATTACTCCTGCCAAACTGCAGAACTTTATTAAAGCTGCCATTAGTCAGGATAATCAATTAGAGGTAATTATGAGTGGCAAAGCTGCTGAGAAAAAATAAGATGCAAATTATCGAAATCGGCAATTTTCTGGTTGCTTCTACAATACTTACAGAAAAGTTTGTATGTGATTATTTCAGGTGCCATGGAGCCTGCTGCATAATTGGTGACAGCGGGGCCCCATTATCTGAAACAGAGTGTAACCATTTAAAGAACGATTTCAACAAAATTTCAAAATATCTGAGACCAGAAGGGATCCGCTCAATTGATGAGCAGGGTCCCTTTGTTTTGGATTCCGACGGAGATTTGGTTACACCCCTCATCGAAGGTGAAGAGTGTGCCTATACTCAGTTCGACAAGGATGATAACTGTTTCTGCGGAGTTGAGGTTGCCTTCAACGCCGGAGACAGTACCTTGAAAAAACCAATCTCGTGCTGGTTATATCCAATACGAACAACAACATTGTCTAATGGAATGGTCGCTCTTAATCTTCATGAGTGGCACATTTGTATGGACGCTTTTGCAAAAGGTAAAAAAGATGGGGTCCCCGTATTCAGATTTTTACGGGAACCCCTTATTTTTGCTTACGGAAAGGATTTTTACGAACAACTGGAAGCCGCTTATAATGAAATCGTTTTAAAGCCGTGATTCCTGTTACCTATACCTCTCTCTCTCCTACGTATCTTGCCAGTTTTATCAAATCACTTTTATAAAGAGATTCATTTAGTATCGAAAGTGAATCCTCAGCACTCTTACAATGTCCCGACAGTGCGGCCTGGGCAAGTTCTATCCCGTAATATTTATCAATAAGATTTGATGCTTCATCAACAAGCCTCTCTTCGTCCGTTGTCTCTCTCATCATAGAAATAAGAGATTCTCTCTCCTCCGATGTAGCACAGTTTAGTGCACATATTAGGGGGAGTGTTATTTTTTTCTCCTTTATGTCTCCGCCGGCAGGTTTACCGGTATTCAGCTGTGGCATGTAATCGAATATGTCGTCTCTAATCTGGAAAGCAATACCAAGGTGATATGCATATCTCTCCATGGAAAAGAGAACGTCCTCACTTGATCCTACTGAATAGACTGCACTTTTAATTGCAGCAACAAACAGACTCGCTGTTTTTCTGTATATGATGTTGTAATAGTCCTCTTCTGTAGTATCGAGACTCTCTGCCTTTTGCATCTGAATTAGCTCTCCTTCTGACAGATCCTCAACAGTCTTTGTAAAAAATCCCAAAATGTTGGGATTTGGTTTTTTTACCAGCAACGACAATGCTTTAGCAAGCCAGTAATCACCGGTAAGAATTGACGCTGCCGGGCTGAAGGTTGTTTGCACTGTGGGTGCTCCTCTTCTGTACGAGGCATTGTCTGCAACATCGTCATGGAGCAGGGTTGCTGTATGTATCATCTCCGCGACTACCGCACATGTAACGGATAAATCATTAGACTTGCCGCATGCCTTGGCCGACAGTATGCTGAGCAGCGGACGTATCTGTTTGCCTTTGTTATCGAGAAGGTATGAATTTATGGTATTGAGAAGAGAACTGCTGCTATCCAGGTTATCCTTCATGATTTCCTGAAAGTTTTGCCACTCTTTGTCTATGTTGCTGTTAATACCTTTTATCTCCATTGCATTTTACTTAAGCCGGTGCATAATGTTTTGGTTCAAGAAGCTTTCTTTCAGCCGATTCCAATGAATACATAAGATCTTCCACATTGTCGACAACTATAATCCCCTCTCTCCAGTTACTACTTAAAACCCTTTCCTTCTCAAAATGTTCAAACAGCAAAAAGAGAGGATCATAAAAACCATCCTGATTAAAAATAATCACTTCTCCCGAATAAAGCCCTAACCTTCTTAGGGTAAACGTCTCCATTAACTCTTCAAGTGTTCCCACTCCACCAGGAAAGGCTATGACTGCATCGGTGTCGTTACGTAGCTTATCCTTTCGTTCACTCATAGTCGGCACAATCTCTATGTTCTCAAGGCTAGGGTGATGAAATTCAAGATCCTTCATAAAACCGGGAATAACGCCCTCCACTCTGGCTCCATTGGAAATCATAGTGTCTATTATAACTCCCATCAAACCCTTACAACTTCCTCCACAGACAATTGTATAATCAAGAAAAGAGGCCGCCCTGGCAAAGCATTCGGCGACCTCTTTGTATTTATTTTCCAGAATATCGCTGGATGAACAATAGACACAGATTCTTTTTCCCATTAAAATTATTGGTTGTTAAAAGAGAAATGCTACTGAAAGCTGGAATCCCTGAAGTGTTGCATCTTTATATGTGCCTATCTGATCCCATGTTGCATCCGCTGTTTTAAGTTTTCCAAGTCCCCAGTTATACTTACCCATTATCTGAAGCTTCCACAGGTCAAAGCCTGCTCCCAGACCTACTCCGTAGTCGAACCTGTTAATATCGGAAATTGGTTGATTTTCCAGTCTTGTATCGTTCTGGATTGCATAAGATATAAATGGGCTGGCAACGATGAACGGTCTGAAAATAAGCATATCTATACCTATTTCGATATTTACCGGAAGGGTCAGGTAGTCGATGTTAAATGTGTTTGCAGGATCGTTGTTGATAGATGTATTTATCGTAGAATAAAGAAGCTCGGGCTGGATGGCCAGGCCTAAAAGTGGAACTTTTAACTGAAGGGCAACACCAAGCTGATAACCTGTCTGGTTTTTCCATGTTTCGTTTACATTCGAACTAATATTTGACATACTGGCAAAATTAAGCCCCCCCTTTATCCCAAACCTTGATTGTGAAAATGAAGAGGTACTAACTATTAGTATCCCTAAAATCAGTGCTAAAAACTTTTTCATAATAATTTACATTAGTGCATTAATCTTGGCGACTATTGCGGTTTTTGTTGTTGAGCCTACTATTTTATCTTTAAGTTCTCCATTTTTAAAGAACAGGATCGTAGGAATATTGCGGATACCATATTTTACAGGAACCTCCGAACTTGAATCAACATCACACTTTGCTATCACAGCTTTGCCTTCATACTCACCTGCCAGCTCATCGACAATCGGCGAAATCATGCGACAAGGGCCACACCATGGAGCCCAGAAATCTACAAGTACCGGTTTGTCTGATTTGATTACTATTTCGTTGAAGTTTGCGTCGTTTACTGCTATTGCCATAATTCTTTATTTTATTTTTTCTGACTGCTAAATTAGTATCTATTTTTAAATAATCCAATTTTGGTACATGGGGACGCATCAGGTGTACCCATTTCTATTTATTCTTTTTTCTCATTTTGCCTCTCTTATATATTTGTGTAATTGTCTTTCTGGGCCGTGCACCGCATTTACCCACATCGCGTTCGTTTCGCTAAGTGGGTGCCCAAATCTTCCTTGCAAGTATATCACAACCACCCACCATACTATTTTTTCACATAAATAGTGTCTGTGACCGTCTCATTTCAACGCCCATTATGGCAAGTATCTTCAAACCCCGCTCCTTACCCACTATCACATTAACCCATTAGCAAATTAGCACATTAGCAAGGTACACAATGTGCGTCCCCTTGTACCTTATACCTTGCCGACGAGCTCGGCGAGTCCGCCTGCTGCGGTCTCCTTGTAAATCCGGGGGAGGTCGTGTCCGGTGCGTTTCATAGCCTCTACTACAGTGTCAAATGATACGAGATGTTTTCCGTCTGAGAGAAGGGCATACATATTTGCATCCACTGCTCTTGTTGCCCCAAAGGCATTTCTCTCTATACAAGGTATCTGGACAAGACCGCAAACCGGGTCACATGTAAGACCAAGAAAATGCTCAATCCCTATTGAAGCTGCATACTCTATCTGGGCAGGTGTACCACCAAAGAGTTGAACTCCCGCTCCTGCGGCCATGGCACATGCCGATCCTACTTCTCCCTGACAACCAACCTCGGCCCCTGAAATTGAAGCGTTTGTCTTAATGATATTGCCAATAAGACCAGCTGTAGCTATTGCTTTTATAATACGACTGTCTGAAAAATCATAAAACTTCCTGTTCAGATACAGGAGCCCGGGTAAAACTCCGGAGGACCCACAAGTAGGAGCCGTTACAACAATTCCCCCGGAAGCATTCTCCTCAGATACAGCAAGTGCAAATGAAAATGTCATTGATCTGCGCTGCATTGAACCCTGATATCCCTTTGCCTTGATGTAGAACGAGGCTGCTTTTCTTGAGAGATTCAACCCTCCCGGGAGAACTCCCTCTTTATCCAGTCCTCTCTCTACTGAGTCTGTCATTGCCTTCCATACCTCAGCCAGATAGTCCCATACATCTTTGTTTTCGTGAATATCCACATACTCCCAGAATGTTCTGCCATTTGCCTGGCACCATTCAAGTATCTCTTTCATTGTGCTGTGAGGATAAACTGTAGCTCCTGTTTTTCTCTCTCCGGTATCACTCAGGTCACCCCCTCCGATGCTGAATGTTGTCCAGCTCTCAGTAATTTTTCCTTCGTTGTCATAAGATTCAAACCTGAGTCCGTTAGGATGTTGAGGAAGAAATGTTTCAGGTTCCCAGACAATCTTTGTGCGCTCTTTTCCAAGAACATCCAGTATTGCCTTATCTGTCATATGACCCTCCCCTGTTGCAGCCAGACTACCATAAAGAGTTACCGAAAAAGAAGATGCACTCATATTCCTTTCAAGGAACTGTTCCGATGCAAGTGCCGGAGCCATGGTGTGACTGCTTGACGGTCCCCTGCCGATTTTAAATATCTCTTTTATACTTTCCATACTGTAAAGTTATTCGATTTCCGCGATCTGTCAAAACCGCTGGTGACCACGTTTTCCGTTAAAGTTTTCCACATATAAGGCAAATCATGTGAAACAGCAAAAAAATTTGATCTGCCAGTTGCTTTCATAACTATCATCTAATGAACGTAATACGAAGTTGTTTTGTGATGTTTTCACAGAATAATTATTTGTAATGTGCTAGTAATCAAGCTTTTCTTAAAACAACTGGCAGATCAAATTTTCTGTTTTAGTAAGTTGTATTTGTGTGTATATTAAAGAATTACCAGACATGAAATTCTTAAAATAGAATTTCGTGTCTGGTAATTTATTGTCTAAGTGCTAGTTACCACTTATTGCGGCGGAGAATCAAATCACAGAATCTGCCTCCCAGACAAATGCCCGAAGGCCTTGTTTTTCTGCTTCTTCGTTATGTTTTTTGAGTTCTGCAAGCAGAGCTGGTAAAACTTCGGGTTCTACAACTGCCATGGTTACCATGTTTTTTGACGGCCAGGCATGGGAGGAGTAGTGAGGCTCTCCCTTACTACTCCCTCTGCCCTGAACATCTTCCCACTTGGTGAATCCACGTATACTGCATTTGTCCAGCGCCTCAAGCACATTTGCGCTGTGTGCCTGATTATATATTATCATTATTGCTTTCATTCGGTATAATATTAAATTTTACAAGTATGTTAAGCGTGTTGCTTTGCATGAGCCCTTCTTCTCCTCTTGATATCTCCCACATGGAACGATGTATAGATAGTAGGAATAACAATAAGCGTCAGAACTGTCGAAATTGTTAGACCACCAATAATTGATATACCCATCGGCTGCCATATTTCTGACCCTTCACCTATACCCATTGCCATAGGAATCATACCCAGAATAGTAGTAAGAGTAGTCATCAGAACCGGTCTCAGACGAGATTTGCCACCTTTTATAACCGATTTCCTGACTGTCGCACCTCTCTCCTTGTTCAGATTTATATAGTCAATCAGCACAATACCATTCTTCACAACAATCCCGACAAGCATTACCGCACCAATCAGAGCAATAAGACTTAAAGATGTGCCGCTGAGCCAAAGAGCAAGGAAGACTCCTGTAAATGCAAATGGTAGAGAGAACATTATAATGAAAGGATCTCTGAACGACTCAAACTGAGCAGCCATAACAATGTAAACCAGCATGATCACAAGTAATAACAGGGTAAGCATATCTGAAAAAGACTCCTGCTGTTCCTGAACTGAACCGGAAACCTCAACATCAATCATTGGAGGAAGCGATAATTTATCAACCTCTTTTTGTACATCGGCAGCAATGTCGCCAAGTGCCCTTTTATATACAAAACCTGTTACCTTAATAACCCTCTCCCTGTCCTGGTGATCGATTGATGGTGGTGCAAAACCTTCAATTACATCTCCAACCTCAGATAATCTTACTCCCTTTCCACGACTGTTGTAGATTATTATGTTCTTGATGTCGTCTATCTCAGTCCTGTATTTCAGGTCATTTTTAACGACGATGTCATACTCCTCGCCATCTTCTCTGAACCTGCTTGTTATTAGACCATTTATCCTGTTACGTACAACAGTTGCCGCACTGGTCATTGTTAGACCATTCATGGCAAGCTTCTCTCTGTCAAACTCTACCTGCAACTGTGGTGTATAGTTCTCTCTGCTGAGCTTTATATCTCTTAACCCTTCGGTTTTTCTCATGATGTTTGCTACCTGATTAGCTACAGTGTCGGCATCTTTCATGTTGAAGCCCAGTATATCCATCTCAAGCGAAGTTCCTCCGGAACCAAAACCCATGTTTGAACCACCAGGTGTGACTTCGAAACGGTATATCTCCGGAATTGCAGCCAGATCCTTTCTCATTTCGTCAGAAATCTCGAAAATATCCCTCTCCCTTTCGGACGCTTTAGACAGACGTGCCGTATAAGTAATAAGATAAGTTCCGGAGCTCCTCATTGCCATGAAAATATTGGAACCGTCAGACTGCCCTAAAGACGACTGGTAGATATTGATTTCGGGATATTTGTCTTTCCAAAGATTGTAAAGATATGTGTTGAGCTTTCTTGTCTGCTCTACCCTCGTTCCGACAGGAAGTTCTATTGTAAGACCTATCTGCGCATTATCCGACGCCGGGAAGAAATCGGTTCCTACCTTTGCCAGAAGGAAGAGACTTCCAATAAACAACATTGCCGCACTTACAATTACCAGAGCCCTGTTTCTCAATGCCCATGTAAGCAAAGATGCATATCCTCTGTCCAGTGAATCAAGTGTTCTTTCAATTGGCCCGTATAGTAAATTGAAGAGCTTACTTCTCTTGGGGTCCTTTGTGAGCAATTTGGAGGCAAGCATAGGAGTAAGACTTAGTGCCACTATTGCCGATACAGAAATTACAATGGTAACAATCCATCCAAGCTGCTTGAACATGATCCCTGCAAGTCCTGTAACCATTGTAAGAGGGAAGAACACAGCAACAATTGTGAGTGTAGAGGCAATAATTGCAACAGCCACCTCATTTGTTGCATAGATGGCAGCATCCTTTGGCTTGCTACCCCTCTCTATGTGCGTCGTTATATTCTCCAGCACCACAATGGCGTCGTCCACAACCATCACGATGGCAATTGAGAGAGAACTGAGTGATATAATATTAAGAGTATTACCCGTTACCATCAGATAGATGAACGCAGCTATAAGTGAAACCGGGATAGTGAGAATTATTATAAATGTGGCCCTCCATCTTCCAAGGAACAACAGAACCACAAGCATTACAAGAATACCTGCAAGCACTACTGTTTCTGTAAGGGAACTTATACTGTCCTTGATAAATTCCGAAGAGTCAAGAATCACCTCCAGCTGGACGTCCGGCGGAAGTGAGGCCTTAATATCCGGCAGAGCCTTGTTGATTTTATCTGCAATGTCTACAACATTGGCTCCTGATTGTTTCTGAACAACAATCATGGCACCTGTCACACCATTGGTAACCACCTCTGTAGCTCTCTCCTTAAGAGTGTCTTTGACAACGGCTACATCTTTAATAAATATGTTCTTCCCTTGAAAGCTTCCCAGAATAATGTCATTTATCTGATCACTCTCCTTGAGCTCACCATTAACCCTGACCGAATAGGTATCAGATCCTACATCTATGCTTCCTGCTGGAATATTGCTGTTTCCGGCAGCGATGACAGCAGCAATCTGCTCATCGGCCATATTGTATGCCTGCATTTTCCCGGGGTCGGTAAGAATCTGAATCTCTCGCTGTGGTGCCCCTGAAATTGAGGTTGATGCCACTCCGTCTATCCTGTTCAACGGATTAGCAACCTTCTCTTCAAGAATCTTGTATAGACCCTGGGCATTCTGTGAGGTTCTGGCAGAGATGAACATGATAGGCATCATCTCTGTACTGTATTTGAATACTACAGGCGACTCGGCACCATCGGGAAGGTAATTTTTCTGAAAGTCAAGGACAGATCGTATGTCGTTGACCGCCTCATCCATATTGGTTCCATATTCAAACTCAATGGTAATGATTGATACATTATCCTTAGAGTTGGAAGATATCTTCTTAAGATCAGAAACAGTACTTAACGATGTTTCCAGTCTCTTTGTCAAGTTTAACTCAATATCCGCCGCACTCGCTCCTGAGTACGTTGTCATGACAGTTGCCATGTTAAGCTCTATCTCGGGATAAAGGTCAACCGAGAGCTTCGTATATGAGAATAGACCCAGAACCACAATGGCTACAAAAATAAGAGCCGTGGTTACCGGTTTCTTTACTGCACTTTCATATAATTTCATTCGAAAAAATTTTAATAGTTTTTATGACAGGTCCGCACCTGAGTCCACAACCTTAACCTTCGACTTGTCGTTAAGCCTTGCTTGTCCGGCAACCACTACTTTCTGACCAGCCTCTAATCCGCTTCTAACTTCGTAAATTGAGCCTACTCTCTTACCAAGAATAACCTTTGTATAAGTAACAACATCTCCGTCTAGTACATACACATACTTATCATTTGTTCCTGACTGCTTTATTACAGCTTTATCGGAAACCACAACCTTCTCCTTTGTACCAAAATTTACTTTTGCTGTTGCATACATTCCCGGACGTATTTCTGAATTCCCGTTGGCTATGCTAACCTGAGCCTGAAATGTACGGGTACCCGGATCTATGGTCGGGTAGATAAGGCTCACCTTACCTTGATAAGTTTTTCCCTCATAAACATCTACCTTTATCTGAACCGGTGTCCCGATTTTCACCTGTGGAAAAAATTCCTCGGAAATGTTTACCAGTATCTTAACCGGCTGTATCTGCATTACAACCAGGATAGGCATTCCTGTTGCAAGATCGCCATTGTCAAAATTACGTTGAGTTATAACTCCGTCAATGGGAGATAGAAGCTTTGTATTCTTGTCAAGATTGGCAATACTCTGTTCAGCAACAGAAACCTGTGTCTTCATCTGATCGTATTGCTGTGCGGCTATGCCACCAGATTTATAAAGAGCCTCTATACGAGTAAGATCTAGCTTGAGGTTT
>CAZREC010000049.1:0-19463 GCA_964599025.1 uncultured Muribaculaceae bacterium
TCCAGAAGAGCCGCAAAAAACAACAGTGCCATCAATCCTGAATCAAGGAAAGGAGTTGAACTTCTTATAAATTGAATCCCCCACTCACCAAAAAGAAGAACTCCCGCAGCTATAAAAATAAAGACGGTTATTGTTATGAACTGAGCCTTGATGTAGATTCGCTTTACCTCACTAAGACTATTCAGGACACGCTCCTGAGTGAGTTTGGGATAATATGTAGAGAACCAAACCAGAGAGAGTGTAAATGTAATGTCGGCAACCTGTTTGCTTAATGTGCCATAAGATGCCATTGTTGTAAGAGGAATAAAGAGTGCACCAAACATAGCGAGCATTCTGTTAGTGAAAACACCACTCAAATTTGACAGGCCGGATTTATATGCAGTCACCCATAGTGTCTTTATAATTTTTTTCCAGTCCTCCGCCTTTGCCTTTAGCAGATTGTTTTTGATTTCAGCATCATAAAATGCCCTTTTTGCCAGAGTTCTGTTAACAATGGCCATAATGCTCTGACTGATTACCATAGAGATCAATCCAAAGCCCGATAAAAGAAGTATGGGTGCAATTACGATATTTATAGTCTGAGACAATACAACTATCTGCTTAGATCTTTTGATCATACCTCTGCCCATAAGAAGGGCATCATAGTAATATGTGTAGAACTGGTAACAGATATAGACAAGATAGAAATACCATGCTATCCTGGCGACATCCTTGTCACCTGTGTATGCATCCAATACCTTTTCTATATACCAGTATCCTCCTGTAAACAAAATAATTATCAGCACAACAGTGATGCCGACATAGTACGACCTCATTGCCTTAAGCGCCCCTTTGAGCAGAGGATAGTTTATCAGTCCGCTCTCATGAACCGGACTTAGTCCCTCTGCCTTTAGCTCAGTGGCACCGGAAAATATATAGGTTACAGCTCTTGTAAATGTGATGTTGAATCCGAAATCAAGAAGTATAATCATGCCATAAAGGCTCATCATCACCCCCCAAAGGCCGGCATCTTCACTTGACAACATCCTCAATATCAAAGGCAGGACAATGACCCCGGAAGCCACCCTCATAAAGCTGGCTCCGTAGTTCCAGAACAGATCAGACTTGCCTACCTTCATATCAGGATTATTATCAGAAGACAAACTTAGCCATAAACTCTATTCTGTTGTTGTGATTTACCGAAAATCTTTCAACAGGACGTAAATTGGCATCAATACTTTTTGCCCATTGAGCATATGTAAGGTTGTATTCCAACCCGAAGGTAAGTCTTTTAGACAAACTATAGAGTACCCTAGGTGAAATTCTGCTGAACCATTCAAGAGAAGGGTCCCTATAGAAACCATTTACATATTCTCCCGAGCTGTTTTTTGTAGCATCTATCCTTGTGGCAGTACCATAGCTCTTCTGGAACCCGTAAAAAAACCCGAACCTGAAGTTCTTGTATGCAGGTGTCTCAAAATCGAGCCATGTTGAGAGAGTTCTTGTAGAAGCATATTTGTAATCCAAAACCGGATTCGAATTATCGGTGGCATACTCTATCTTTCCATAACCTCCCAATGATCCCATCATTGTAAGGTTTTCGCCATATATACCCCATAATTTAACTGAGTACCCTTTGTTTGTAGTTGCTTTGAAGAAAGCATTCACGTCAAAGGCTCCAAATGTTGTGGATATTGGTTGTTTGGCAGCATCCAGAGTTCTTGGCTTAAAGAATTTGTAACCGAATGTTACTCCCCCGAAAATTTTGCCTGGGTCACCGAATTTCAACTGTGCATGAAGGTCAGGAACACCTGCCTGGCTCTGTGCATTAGCCGGGCCCATCGACTTGTGAGAGCTGTACATCATTGCAGCTACCAGAAAATCTACATTTTTCGCAAGTTTCTGTGAGTACTTTATCTCCATCCCTCTGTTAAGGGTGTTAAACGGGTATCCTGCAGCGAAACATATTGTTCCTGCCGCCACATCATCTACATATGTAAGATGGCTGCTCTGTCCAAACAACAGGCTGCTGTTGGCCCACTTTAAATTAATATATGCGTGTCTCAGGTTTAGCATCCCTATATAAGTTTCTGCCGATCCCAGGAAATCTGCCTCAATATAGGTGCTTACATTTGCTTTCAGCATCTCGAATCCCGCTACTGTAAATGTCAGGCGGCTTGCCATAACGGAGAAGTTTAGTGACCTGCTTTTGTTTATATCTACTCCACTTGTGTTAAAATTAGGAGCTAGAGGATAAGTATACTGTAAGTCATATCTGGCTGTTTTTGAACGGTAATCGTCGTAAATTGTCTTAAATTCTATGTTTCCGCCAAACTTGTAAGTAATCTTTTCTTGTGCTATCGATAGTATTGGTAATAAGAGAAAAATTGAAATTAATGGTAGTATTTGTTTTTTCATATTTAAAAAGTTAAAGATTGCAAAGATAACAGATTTTGTGATTTGGCTACCTCTTCAGTTTTTACATCTCTTTTGGATTGAAGTGCTATAGCCTGAGTGGGCATGCAACCGCATTTACCCACTACACGTTCCTTCCGCTAAAAAACGCTTGTTTTTTTGACGCTTCACTCACGTAGTGGGTGCCCAAATGCATCCTTTGCAATGCCCTCTCAGCCAATAGCACAGTCAATATTGAGATGTAAAAGCGAAATGAGATAGCCTATCTACATTTGGAACCTAGTAAATATCAAGGCATAAGCCGTTGTAGACTTAAAAAACAACACAAAATATCTTCTTACATATTGTTTTTGAAGAACTTAGCCGCAACAATAATTTCAGAAAAAATTGCTCAAAATTCTTAAAATCCTCTCTACTAGATGAAAAGAAAGATTTTTTTATCTAATTCTAATATTTTATTTCTATATTTACTTCATCTATTGGGTATAACAATAGTACATAATACTAAAGGAGAGCAGTACTCAACGATATTTAACCCGATACTATTTTTTCTGTGAAAGGGAGGTTATGCAAGAACCATCTGTAAGACCAGCGTAGTAATAAGTCTTTTTAAGAGCCTAAACATTAAACTTCATATACCATGCGAAAACTAAACAAGTCATTAGATTCTATATATAACTAATTATAAAATGTATGAGAGGCATATTTGAGAAGATGGAGTTATCTGATAATCAAAGGAAGTTTTTCATTGAAACAATCGAAGCTTTTCCTGGGTTCTCGATACACCAATTCGTGTTTATGGTTTCTATGGAAATCAGGTTAACATATAAAAATTATGATAACTATTTCGTAATCTCTAACGGAATATTTATTAACGGAGTACGTGACTGTTTTTTAGTGGATTTTAGACCTAACAATGAACCGGCGAATAAAGAACCTATTCAAATCAATCATATCAACGAAGAAGTAATACCCTATTTAAAAAAATGGCTCGAATGCCTAAAAGCAGAAACCAACTTAAATTAAATATTATGGCAAACATTCAAAGTAAAATTAAGATTTACAAATTTATGCTAAGCAGATTAGGAAGTAGTGATTCAATAACTAATAATGATTTCTATTCTTCTGTCGGAGATGACATAACAGATCAGAACACTATTTTCGGCATGCTAGCTAATGCATATTATGAATCCTTTAATGGACAATTTAAAAAAGACCAAAAGGGTAATCGCGCTATATCAATATCAAAGAAAGAGTTAATAGGATATAAATCTGAGCATAAGATAATTCACGGCTTCCTTAATGGAGGTATTACTAATACCGAATTTAAGCAATTTGATATTGATAATAGCTCTGAGTCAGAGAGGGCTATTGAAAGGAATAAAGTTTTAGGACAGGATTATTATTTTCTTGTATGGTTGCCGGAAAATACTAATTTAGGATTTGTATTTCTACAATATAATGATAGTGTAATAAGAGGAATCACATCTGCATTTTTTGATCACTTTGACTCATTTTTAAAAAATTACAATTTTAAAATTTCTAAGCAACCATATGCTCCAAAAGAGGTCATTGAAACTTACATTAGTCATAGCACAATTTGCGAAATAGAATTTATCCAGCACAAAATGGTTGATGAAAAAAGTCCTTTAATTGGAGAAATGGTTTCATATAAACTTTCTACAAAAGTAGGTGGAATTAATATTCCTATTTTAAGTTATAATTCAATCAGCTCAGACATGCTGAGAGAAATTAAAGCAGTTATTGGTATTTCTGACGAAGCTGACTTGAGTACAATGATTCGTTATAAGAAGGGTAAAACGACGAGAAAGGCAAACATTGAAAATAATAAGTTAATTCCAGACATTGATATTCCAGAGAACATTATTGACGAACAAATAACAACGACTAGTATTGAAAAAATGTTTAAGTTTGTGAATAAATATATTTCGATGGCCAATACTGAAATTGGTAATTTATCTTAAAAATGAATTTATTTTTTATTACTAAGGAACTAATTGAAAAATTTTATAAAAACAAACGCGGTATATACCGACATTGGGTGGGGTATGTCTTTGTTTTATTCTTGCCTGTTTTTGCATCCGGCATTTCAATTTATACGATTGGTGCAAAACCAGTTTTTGAGTCTAGTTTTTCTCAAATATACATTAGTATAATTTCTATCTTTGCTGCGTTTTACATATCTCTCCTTGTATATATTAATCAGAAGGTAAATGAAATAGTTAACATCGAAGACCAGACTAAAACAAACAACTCAATAAGGACAGTAAATAATTCAAGAAAATTAACTGTCTATTTACTATATAGCTTAATTAGTATAGTTATATCAATCACAATAATTTTAATTTCAAATTTAAAATTTAGTACCCCTAGTATCGCTATTAACAAGTATGTTACAGATATTGGTGGTTTTATAGTATATTTTACGTTATATTCTTTTATTATATTACTGTTTAAAATATTACGAAATTCTCAAACTGATTTTATAAAAGACATTACAGATAAAGAAAGCGAAATAAATAAATCTAAATTATGAATAACTGGTTTGAATGTATAATAAAACACGAGACAGTAGATTCTAGCGGTATTATAGTATCAGCTCAATCTAAAGTTATTATCAACTCCACATCCTACACTGATGTGGAAAATAAATTATCATTACTTAAAGGGGTAGAGCTCCCTGAGGAATTCTTTGTAACCAATATAAAGAAGGCCCTTTTTGAAGATATAATTATCCAACCCGATCCAGAATATTGGTTCAAGGCAAAAGTCATATTTTTAGAGATTAATGAAAAGAACGGAAAGCCAAAAGAAACTCCAAAATCTTTCTTAATCCCAGGACATGACTTCATTAGTTCCACAACCCTCCTCAACGAATATATCAAAAACAACTACATTACTGACAGCTACATACACACAATAAGTCTAACAAATATTACTTATATTGTTCGATAGAACTTATTGAAAATAGTCCAGTATTTTAGATAAACTATTCCTCAGTCTTCCTTTATTGAGGAGCCACTAATACTTAGAGATCGGCTCCTCAATAGATTGGATTGGTAGGCCTGTTGTTAGCGGGTAGGGCAGATGGGTGTCTATTGCATATAACCTACCGCCACGCTCGATATCAAGAATCTGATCTATATAGAGAATCATTTTAATGAATTTCAAAAAACCATAGAAAGTATTTACACTTCCTTAGCTCTTCGATTTTCTTAATACGATTAGCTTTTATATATTGATACAGTTGGGCAGTAGAGCTATGCCCCGTACAGGCCATAATTTGTTCATCCGGCATCCCTGCCAAATGCATGTTTGTTGCACCGGATCTACAGGCCGTATGAGTGGAAACAAGCTTATATTTTTCATTTACAGCCTCTTCCAACTTTTCTTCTCTCGTAATATATCAATATCGTTTCAGTCATCCCGGCCATCTTACACAAGATTTTTATGTGTCGGTTAATAAGGGAATCAGGGGCAGTATCGGTAAAGTCAAAATCACCAGCAAGGATCTCTTTTATAACCCCGTGTAGTCATAATATCTTTATTTGTAATTTAAACCAAAGGAAGTAATAGCCAACAAAACAGTTTGAATGCTAAGATTACAAAATAAAGTCAGTTTTTGTGAAATTACCACAGATTCTATATATCTGCATTCCTGCAATATATGATGTAATAAATCTATGTAATTTCTATACATGCTCAACTTCTTCTAAAATATGAGTTCCTATATACGGACTTAGTCCTTTAAGGGTAACAATATCCAGTTTCTGGTTTTTAAACTTTTTTTCTAGCGTTTCGCAAGAGTTGATATAATTTATGTAAGTCTCCTTGTCTTCATCAAAATCTATAAGAATATCAATATCACTAGATTCACCTGCTTCATTGCGATTACATGAGCCAAAAAGACCAATTTTTGACACACCAAATTCTCTCAAAGGTTCTCTGAGTGTTCTAAGGGTTGTTAAGATTTTTGTTCTAGGCAGCATAATTCAGTATTAGTTTCCTATTAAAATAAAAGTAGTTATTTCCAACACACATACAAAATGTCAGAAGGTCTTGGCTAATCTCTATTCACTTCCTTTTTACATCTCAAATATTGATTGTGCTATAGCCTGAGAATGCATTGCAAAGGATGCATTTGGGTACCCACTGCGTGAGTGTCGCTGTAAAAAAACAAGTAGCGCCCCCTGCCTCTGATTTACGCAGGCAAAATCCTGAGGGGGCGCCTTTGTTTTTTAGCGGAACGAACAGCTAGTGGGTAAATGCGGTTGCATGCCTTAACAGGCTATAGCACTTCAAAGTAAAAGAGATGTAAATCACACATTAGGTGAGATATTAAAAAAGCTAAGTAACTTAAAAAACAATTACTTAGCCTTTATTAAACGAATTTTGTAGCCCCACCGCGACTCGAACGCGAATCTGAAGTTTAGGAAACTTCCGTTCTATCCCTTGAACTATAGGGCCATGAATGTTACTTACTATCGTAACTCCATTTATAATACATGGAACCCCAGGTAAATCCTGCCCCGAAGGCAGAAAATATGAGGGTGTCCCCCTTTTTCATATTCTTTTCAAATTCCCACAACACCAAAGGTATGGAAGTTCCTGCAGTATTGCCAAATTTTTCTATGTTTATCAGTATTTTTTCTTTTGTCAGCCCCATTCTCCTGCCTGTTGCCTCAATGATTCTCATGTTTGCCTGGTGAGGAATCAAATATGCAATGTCTTCGGCTTCAAGATTGTGCTTCTCCATCATTTCAACTGAGACATCGGCCATTCTGCTTACTGCATACTTGAACACAACTTGTCCATCCTGATAGATAAAATGTTCCCTGTTCTTTACTGTCTCCTCTGTAGCGGGATACATAGACCCGCCAGACTTCTGATAAAGGAACTGGCGCCCGATGCCGTCTACGTGGAGTATTGAGTCCTGCAATCCAAGTGAAAGATCTTCTGTAGGCTCTATCAACATTGCAACTGCACCATCGCCAAACAGCGGGCATGTTGTCCTGTCCTGATAGTTTGTTATTGAAGACATCCGCTCTCCGGTTACAAGAACCACTTTCTTTGCAAGTCCCGATTCTATGAATGATGCAACTGTGGCAAATGAAAAAAGAAATCCTGAACAACCTGCGTTTATGTCATAACCCCATGCATTCATGATTCCTACCTTGTCACATATTACGTTTGCTGTCGCAGGGAACAGCATGTCTGGTGTTACAGTTGCACAAAGAAGTATATCAATCTCCTCCGGTTTTGTTCCTGTCTTGGCTAAAAGTTTTTTAACTGCTTCGGCTCCCAGATGCGATGTACCAAGTCCATCCTCTTTAAGGATCCTTCTCTCTTTTACACCAATGCGCGACATTATCCACTCATCGGTAGTGTCAACCATTGTCGAAATCTCGTCATTTGTCAGAATGTATTCCGGCAAATACGCTTCGATTCCTGTTATGATTGCTTTCTTATTACTCATAATATGGTATTTACTCTTAATAATTATAATAAGTTTGGATTCAAGTGAACATAAAAAATTACCGGGATCATGGCTATAAAACTGCAGATCTCGGTAATCTCAATTCTCATCTGCGTTAAGATGTAGCTTTCTCTATTACTAGACGACCTCTGTAAAAGCCGCACTCTGGGCAAACTCTATGATAAAGTACTGCAGCACCGCAATTTGAGCAGCTGCCCAATGTAGGAAGTTCTGCTTTATAGTGAGTTCTACGTTTTCCTTTACGAGCCTTTGAAATTCTGTGTTTCGGATGTGCCATTTTAAAATATTTTTAACAGTATTAATTCAGTAAATTTTTTAATTTGTCAAACGGTGAGCCATTTTCTTTAGCAACCTTCTCTCCGGCGACAGATTTAAGTTTTGCAATCATTTCAGGGTTACATTCTCCCTCTTTGTGAATCTTCTGAAGCGGCAGTGAAAGACATATATAGTCATAAAAAAACTGCTTCAGGTCCAATTCACTCTCTGTTGGGTCAAGTGTTATAATTGCGTCATCATCCTCCTCATCCTCATTTCTCACAAATTTTACAATCAGCCCGGCTGTTGTGTCCACAGGAAGCATAAACTCATCCAGGCACCTGTCACACTCTACCACTACCTCTCCTTTTATCTTACTCTCCAGCTTTATCCATGTGGTCTCCCTCACAAGCTCAACCTCTACATTAAGAGAAGCTTTTAGTATCTCAGAGTTCTCAAAGCTCTCAAAAAATGAGTTGTCAATTGAAAAACCATACTGATGTCTGCCAATTGATAACCCTTTTATCGGGATAATATAATCTCTATTTGAACTCTTTCCCATAAATAAAATGAGCCCGCAAAGTTAATCTATTTTTTGAAAATAGCAACCCCAATCAGCCCTTTCTTCTTTTTCTATCGTTCTCGTCCAGATAAATTTTCCTTATTCTGATTGATTTTGGTGTAATCTCAACCAGTTCATCCTCTTGAATATACTCTAGTGACTCTTCTAGACTGAAGATAATTGGAGGTGCAAGCATCGCCTTGTCGTCGGTTCCTGATGCTCTGATATTTGTTAATTTCTTTGTCTTACAGATATTTATTCCAAGATCTTCTCCTCGAGAGTGCTCCCCTACTACCTGTCCTGCATAAATCTCATCACCCGGGTGGATAAAGAACTTGCCTCTGTCCTGAAGCTTGTCCATTGCATAAGCAATTGCCATACCGGTTTCGAGTCCTACAAGAGAGCCGTTGTTTCGCTTCTCAATTTCTCCTTTGAATGGTTCGTATCCTTTAAAACGATGCGCCACCACTGCTTCGCCCTGGGTTGCTGTCATAAGGTTGGTTCTAAGACCAATCAGACCGCGTGCAGGTATATCAAAATCGAGATGCACTCTGTCGCCCCTGTGTTCCATGTGCAGAAGGCTACCCTTTCTGCGTGTTGCCATTTCAATGGCCTTGCCTACCATTTCATCAGGAAGGTCTATTGTGAGGTGCTCTATTGGTTCGCATCTCACGCCATTGATAGTCTTGTCAAGAACCTTTGGCTGTCCCACCTGAAGCTCGAAACCCTCTCTCCTCATTGTCTCTATCAATATCGAAAGATGAAGGATTCCTCGTCCGTTAACTATAAATGAATCTGCAGTAAGGCCATCCTTAACCTTTAGTGCAAGGTTCTTCTCAAGCTCTTTCTCAAGTCTGTCCTTTATATGACGTGATGTCACAAATTTTCCCTCTCTGCCAAAAAACGGAGAGTCATTTATTGTAAAGAGCATACTCATTGTAGGCTCATCAATTGAGATTGGTGGAAGTGGTTCCGGATTTTCGATATCTGCAATAGTATCACCGATTTCAAAACCGTCTATTCCCACAACTGCACAGATATCTCCGCTTCTTACCTCGTCTGTCCTTAATTTTTCAAGACCAATAAACACAAGCAGATCCTTCACCTTTGACTTTTCGAATGAGCCATCTCTTTTGCATAGCGACACCTGCATTCCAGGTTTAAGAACTCCTCTTCTCATTCTTCCCACTGCTATCCTTCCTACATAAGGTGAGTATTCCAGCGAAGAAATAAGCATCTGAGGTGTCCCCTCCAGCATTTCAGGCTCGGGAATCTCTTCCAGAATTGTATCCAGCAGTGCTGTAATATCTGTAGTCGGTTTTTTCCAGTCCAGTGACATCCATCCCTGCTTGGCGCTTCCGTATACTGTTTTGAAATCAAGTTGTTCCTCTGTGGCGTTAAGGCTGAACATCAAGTCAAAAACCTGTTCGTTCACATCGTCGGGACGACAATTCTGCTTGTCTACCTTATTGATTACAACTATCGGCTTCTTACCCATCTCTATTGCCTTCTGAAGTACAAACCTTGTCTGGGGCATTGTGCCTTCAAAAGCATCTACCAGCAGAAGTACTCCGTCTGCCATATTTAGCACCCTCTCTACCTCACCACCAAAATCGGCGTGGCCCGGAGTGTCTATAATATTGATTTTATAATCTTTGTAGGGAACAGATACATTCTTTGCCAGAATGGTTATACCTCTTTCTCTCTCCAAATCGTTACTGTCCAGGATTAGTTCTCCCATCTTTTCGGCATCCCTGGCGAGTGTTGCCTGAAGAATCATTCTGTCCACAAGTGTGGTTTTGCCATGGTCTACGTGAGCAATGATGGCAATGTTTCTTATTTTTTGCATAATTAGGGTGCAAAAGTAGATAAAAATATTACTTTTGCGGGTTAATATACGAAAATTTATCAGTAAATGGTAGAAAAAATAATTATTCTGGACTTTGGTTCACAGTTTACTCAGCTGATTGGCCGCAGATTACGGGAACTAAACGTCTATTGCGAAATAGCTCCTTTCAATAAAATTCCTGTACTTGATTCAAGTGTAAAAGGTGTTATCCTTTCCGGAAGCCCCTTTTCAGTAAGGGATCCTCAGGCTCCAATTGCAGACTTGTCGCAAATAAAAGGCAAACTTCCACTACTGGCAGTTTGCTACGGTGCCCAATACCTTGCCCACCATTTTGGAGGAGAGGTAAATGCATCTTTGGCAAGAGAATACGGCCGTGCAATGCTTAAAATCGATGATCCTGGTTGTCCTTTGTTCAGAAATATAACTACAAACACTCAGGTATGGATGTCGCATGGTGACACTATCTCCAGACTTCCTTCCGGAGCAGTTCCTGTAGCTTCAACCGGTGATATTGCCAACGCTGCTTTCCGCATAGAGGGAGAGAAGACATTTGCAGTGCAGTTTCATCCGGAAGTTTTCCACACCGACCAGGGGGCTCAGATTCTTGAAAATTTTGTGAAGGGAATATGTGGCTGCATAGGTGACTGGACCCCGGACTCTTTCATAGAGAGTACTGTTAAGGAGTTGCAGGCAAAGCTTGGAAACGACAGTGTTGTTCTTGGACTGTCGGGTGGAGTGGATTCAACAGTGGCCGCTGTGCTTCTTCATAAGGCAATCGGCAAAAACCTTCATTGCATATTTGTTGACAACGGTCTTCTGAGAAAGGACGAATTCAGTTCGGTTCTGGAATCATATAAAGATATGGGTCTTAATGTGACCGGCGTAGATGCCGGAGAGAGGTTCCTGACAGCACTAAAGGGGGTTTCCGATCCGGAAAAGAAAAGAAAAGCAATCGGCAATGCATTTATTGAAGTTTTCGATGCCGAATCTCATAAAATTGAGAATGCCTCGTGGCTGGGCCAGGGGACAATATATCCCGATGTTATAGAATCTGCATCTGTCAACGGCCCGAGTGCAACTATAAAGTCGCACCATAATGTTGGCGGTCTGCCCGATTTTATGAAACTGAAGATTGTCGAACCCCTGCGTTCACTATTTAAGGACGAGGTGAGAAGGGTTGGCCGTGCACTTGGAATTAAAAACGAACTAATTTCACGTCATCCTTTTCCGGGTCCTGGTCTTGGGATCCGTGTTTTGGGTGAGGTGAGCAAGGAGAAGCTGGATATTCTTAAAGAGGCTGATTATCATTTTATTCACGGTTTGCGTGAAGCAGGTCTTTACGACAAGGTATGGCAGGCAGCTACAATTCTGCTCCCTATCAAAAGCGTAGGTGTAATGGGTGACGAAAGAACTTATGAATACACGATTGCTTTAAGAGCGGTTACATCTACAGACGGTATGACAGCCGACTGGGTTCACCTGCCTTATGAATTTCTTGCCAAGGTATCAAATGAGATCATAAATAAAGTCAAGGGGGTAAACAGAGTTGTATACGACATCTCTTCGAAACCACCTGCAACAATTGAGTGGGAGTAGTTTCCGGTTAGAAACTGAAGTCCACACCTACCATTGCAACTGCTCCCGGCATGGGGAAACCCTCGTTGATATAGTATTTTACACCTGTCAGGTTCTCGCCTTTCACAAAAAGATTCAGACCACGGTCCTCCGACCAGAATCTGTATGAGACCTTACCATTCAAAATGGTGTAACTCTCCTTTAACAAGCTGGTTGTGTTAAGGTATAACGACCCCACATACATCATGTTCAGGTTCAGGCTTAATCTCCCCGGCGAATAGCTTCCGTTAATAAACAGCTTGTTCTTAGGAGCTGCAATAAGTGGTTTGCTTGTATGCAGATAACTGTAGTTTACATCAAAACGCATCTGATTAAAAGGGCGATAGCTTGCTTCTACCTCAAAACCTTTGTTTATGAAGGCGCCGGTGTTCTTATTTATGGGGCGTCCGTTAGCTATTACAACCTGTATCATATCCTTTCCATCTATATAGAATCCTGTCAGAACGCCTGTAAGATCACCTTCTAGCATGGTCTGCTCAAATGATATTTCGTAGTTGACGGCGTTTTCCGGTTTAAGATTAGGATTCTGAGGAGGGAACATATACATCTCTCTTATATTCGGGCTTCTGAATCCTTTGGAAACCGACACTTTTATTACGTTATCTTTAAACGCCCTGAGTGTTGCACCTATCTGGGGAACCCATACTCCGCCAAAAACACTGTTGTTTTCGTATCTTATCCCTCCGTTTATTGTAAGCTTCCCTGCAATCTCCTGTTGTGCAATAAGGTATCCTGCAAGTTCATTGACGCTTTTATCTACCAGAATAAGGTCAGGAGTAGCAGGCAGGCTGGATTCTAAAGGATGAAAGTATGAGTTCCATGCCAGTCCGCCCCAGTTTTTATAGTCTGCCCCAACAGTAAATGTGTTCCCTTTAAACAGTCCGAATGTCTGAAACAGCATAGCTCCTATATTGTGATCCTTGGAATTGAAAAAGTAGTTTGGCCTTGGCGAACCGGGTCTGTAACCATCATCTATCTTGTGAACACCCCAGTTATAGAAGAATTTAAATGCGCCGGAACTCTTGTTGTAGTTGTTTTCAAGGGAGAGCGAAGTTGATCCTCTTAAAATATTCATATTGTTATTAATAATAGGTTCGTTCTCCTTACCGGGATTATGGTTGTAGATTTTTGCAATACTTAAATCTGCCGAAACTTTATAGCGGTCGTTAAATTTATATCCAATTTTAGCAAATCCGTTTGTGATGCTGAATTTAGAATTCTCGCGGTGTCCGTCGGTCCTGTCATGGTTAAACGACACAAAACTGCTCAGTTTACCTCTTTTATATCCGTTATTAATCATATACTTCTCCGTACCAAATGAACCGGCCATTATTCTGCCTCTGGTCGTCCGTCCGTCTCTCAGCTGATCTCTTGTTATTATATTTATCACTCCACCCATTGCATTTGAACCATATAACAGAGAGCCCGGGCCACGGATGACCTCTACCCTCTCTACGTCAGATGCCACATAAGTATCAGGAAGTGAATGTCCGAAAATGCCTGCCCATTGTGGCTGACCATCAAGCATCATAAGTACTTTGTTACTCTGTCCCACACCCCTTATGTTAACTACTCCGGCAGCTCCTTCTGAGAAGCCAAAACCAGTAATGCCCTTCTGGGTTACGAAAAGACCGGGTATATGTTGTGAAAGGACAGGCATCAGAGCCGACTCGCTGCTGGCATCAATCTCTGCCCTCTCAATTACCGAAAGCGACAGTGGTACATTGTTTCTGTTTACTCTGGTTTTATTTGCTGTAACCACCACGCTGTTAAGCTTGTTTATGGTTAATGTATCTTTTTCTTCTGCAAAAACCATATTGCATGTTCCAAAACTTAGAGCAATTAAAAATGCCCCTCTTATACACAAATCTCTTTTAAAAATCATCTGTTCAATTATCATTAATATTTATCAGCGTCTGGGGTGACACCTTAGTATCCCCTCCCTCCAGCGCTCACTGTTTATATGCGTATATATCTCAGTTGTGAGAATACTTTCGTGGCCGAGCATCTCCTGCACGACTCTCAGATCGGCTCCGTTTTCTACAAGGTGTGTTGCAAACGAGTGCCGGAATGTATGAGGCGAAATCTCCTTGCTAATTCCCGCCACAACTGCCTGTTTTCTAATCATTATAAAGATCATCTCCCTGCTGAGCTTTCCTCCTCTCCTGTTCAGAAAAACTATATCTTCACATCCTTTGTTCACCTTTTTCAGTTTCCTCAACCCCAGATAAATCCCCAGGGCCTCTGTAGCCGGTCCGCCTATCGGAACCAACCGTTGCTTGCTACCTTTGCCTGTCACCTTTATAAACCCTTCCGGCAGAAAAAGGTTTGAAATTTTCAGGTTTACAAGTTCGCTGACTCTCAATCCGCATGAATAGAGCACCTCACAAATTGTCTTGTTTCTGTGCCCCTCCTCTGCCGAAAGGTCCACAGAATTTATGATATCTTCCACTTCTGATACTGATAGTACCACAGGCAGATATGGCCTCATCTTTGGCGAATCCAGGAGTTCTGTAGGGTTGGAGCTAATTATTCCTTCAATTTCAAGATATTTGTAAAAAGATTTAAGTGAACTTATCAGTCGTGCTTGCGATCTTTTTGAAAGAGAGGCATTAAGCTGGGCAGTCAGAAAACCTGACAACGACTCCGGGGTCACTTTATCCAGCTCCCCGGCAGTAGCAGCTCCTTTGTCTCCCGAAACATAAGTATCCAGCTTTTCAATATCTGAACAATAGGAACTTATGGTGTTTTTGGAAAGCGAGAGCTCCAGCCTCAGATATGAGGCATAGTCTGCTACCAAATTGTTACGATAGGTCTTTTTCAAATAAAATGAATTACTTTTGCACAACAAAACTAATACAATTATGCACGAAAAGAAAACCAAGATCATCTGCACCGTATCAGACAGAAGATGCAATCCTGAGTTTATTAAATCATTATATGAGGCCGGGATGAATGTGGTAAGAATCAATTCAGCACATACTTCACTTGACTCTTCTCTGAAGATAGTGGAAAATGTCAGACAGGTTTCAGACAAGATAGCAATACTTATTGACACAAAGGGCCCCGAGATCCGCATCACTAAGATGGATAACAGCGAAGGGTTTACTGTTGAGGCCGGTGATGTGGTTGAGTTTGCCGACAATATTGAAGGAATTTCCACCAAAGGGTTATTATATACTAATTATTACAACTTTGTAGAGGAAGTGCCGGTAGGTGTGAATATTCTGATTGATGACGGAGAGATATCACTTACAACAAAGAGCAAAAGAGAAGGAAGGCTGGTATGTGTAGCGAACAATAATGGTGTCATATGTGGGAAAAAGAGTCTTAATGTCCCGAATGTCAATATTAAGCTCCCATCAATTTCGGACAGGGACCGAGAGTTCATTTTATGGGCCATCGAGAATAATCTTGATTTCATTGCCCACTCATTTGTAAGAAACAGGGACGATCTGCTGGCTGTACAGAAGATTCTGAGTGAACACAACAGTCACCTTAAGATTATTTCAAAAATTGAAAATCAGGAGGGGGTGAACAATATTGACGAGATTCTTTCTTACTGCTATGGGGTAATGGTGGCAAGAGGAGATCTTGGGGTAGAGATAGAGTATCAGAAAATTCCTACTATCCAGCGTGATATTATTAAGAAGTGTCAGGAGAGGAAAAAGCCTGTGATTATTGCAACCCAGATGTTGCATTCGATGATTGAACATCCAAGACCTACAAGGGCGGAGGTAACTGACATTGCTAATGCCATTTATCAAAGTACAGATGCAATTATGCTGAGCGGTGAGACTGCAAACGGGAAATATCCGGTTGAAGCAGTGCAGACAATGACAAAAATTGCTCTTGAAATTGAGAAGCAGCACGAACCAATGCTGAATCTCAACATGATTGATATATCTGAACCTGTTGCAGCTGTACTTGCCAAGGGTATTGTTGACGCGACGGTCAAACTTCCTATAAAGGCGATTGTATTTGATACTATGACCGGCAGGACCGGAAGATATATTTCTGCATTCAGACCAAATGTCCCAATCTACGCAAAATGTTATAAAGACTATGTTATGAGGGAGCTATCTCTCTCATACGGTGTATCTGGCTACCTGATAAATATTTATGACAGTAAAGACGACTTTATAAAGAGTTCAGTAAAAACTCTGCTTAAGGACAAGTGTTTTAACAGGAAAGATATGATAGGAGTTGTCGGAGGCAGTTTCGGATCATCGGCCGGGGCCACCTTTCTTGAGATCAGCACCGCCATTAATATGATAATGTAAGCAGAAATCCCTAAGACCGCAGATTTCACATTTCGGTCTCCTTGCAACACAAATATATCTACCGTGAAGAATGAGCCAATGGTGTGCCCTGGCTCTTTTTTCTGACGCTATATTCTCTGTAAGGTCAAGTTCTACTCCAAGCGGTGTGCTTTTGTCGGACAATCCAAGCCTCCGGGCAATCCTGTAAACATGAGTATCTACTGCAATTACAGGTTTGTTGTAAATAATCGATGCTACCACGTTGGCTGTTTTACGCCCCACCCCGGGGAGCAACTGAAGCTCTTCTGTATCTGATGGTACCTGTAAGCCGAACCTCTCTACAAGCATCTTTGCCATACCTACAAGATGTTTGCTTTTATTGTTTGGGTAGCTGACAGATGATATTATCTTGAAAACCTCTTCCACTCTGGCATTTGCAAGGTCACTGGCTGTAGGATATTGTCTGAACAGCTCTTTTGACACTATGTTCACCCGTTTATCTGTACATTGGGCAGAGAGTATAACAGATACGACAAGCTGGTACGGATCGTCGAAGTGAAGTTCGCTCTCCGCAACGGGCATATTCTGTTCGAACCATTCGATAATCCTTTTGTACCGTTCTACCTGTTTCATAGGACTTTTACTCATCGAGCATCTGAGAGAAGTCAATCTCCTGCGACATGTCAATCTCTTTGCAGGAAAGATTTTCGCATAGCATTACTTTACCCGGATATCTTTTAACCAGTGCCCTGTTGTGAGTTGCCATAATAATTGCCGGGGCCTGTATCTTGTGAATTTTCATAAGAAGCTCCATAAATTCGTATGCCGAATCTGTATCCAGGTTTCCGGTTGGCTCATCTGCCAGTATAATCTGAGGATCATTAAGAAGTGCACGTGCAACAGCTATTCGTTGTTGTTCCCCGCCTGATAGCTGGTGAGGCATCTTGTGTGCCTTTAACTGCATGCCAACGCTCTCCAGTTTTGTCTTGATTATCCAGTCAATCTCTTTTTTGTCCTTTCTTCCTGTTGACAGAAGAACAAATTTAAGATTGTCATATACGGAACGGTCGTTAAGCAGATGAAAATCCTGAAAGACAACTCCGAGTTTCCTTCTCAAAAGAGGAACCTGGCTCTCTTTGATTTTTCTGAGGTCGAAACCGGCAACCCTTGCCTGCCCACGCTTAACAGGTATCTCGCCTATGATGGTTTTTATGAGCGAAGTCTTTCCACTGCCTACTTTGCCGACAAGATAGATAAGATCAGAGGGAACAACTGTAAGCGTTACATCTGAGAGAATAAGGCTCTCCTCCTTAACTATATCCAGATTTACAAGTTCAATCAGGGGTTTATCAAATTCGGGCTGCATAATTTGTGGCTTTATTCTTGCAAATTTACTAAATTTGAAGCTTAATTGCATTATCAGACAAATAATTTATCGTATGAATATTTTTATAAGAGGGTGTTCTAAAATATTTTTTTTAATGCTTATTTCTATATTGACCATAGAAAAGGCAGACGCTCAGGATGTTGGAAATAAGTTCCCGGAACATTACAATAATGGTGTGGAACTCTATTCCAGAGCACTTTATCAGGCGGCCGATCTGGAATTTGACAAGGCTCTTGAATTGAGCGGCGAGACAAATAGTGTGAAAAGATCAGAAGCCCATGGATATAAAACACTTATAGCCATTGAGCTAAATAAACCAAACCTTAATGCTCTTGTTACAGAATATGAAAATAATTTTCCTTTCTCCAGTCAGCTTGAAACCATATATCTGAAATATTCAACATATTTCATTAATGAGAATTCGTTTGACAACGCTCTGGAGGTACTCAATAAAATTAAACGCGCCAATCTCACAAAGGACAACATGAGCGAGTTTGACTTTAAGTTTGGTTATACTCATATGAGGAACGGAAACCTTGAAAGGGCTCTCTCTGAATTTGACAAGGTTTGTAAAGGTGCCTACTCATCGTATACAAACCCCGGATACTACTATTCTGCTTACATTTATTACATCAAAAAGAATTTTACAAAAGCTATTGATCTTTTCAAAAGAATTGAAAACGACCCCAGATTTTCATCTCTTGCTCAGTTTTATCAGCTGGAATCAAATTTCATGCTTAAAAACCTTGATGTTGTATTAGAAAAAGGTGACAAGGTATACGATATAGTAACTCAGGAGTTTAAAAACAAGACGGCCAGAATTCTGTCTGAGGCATATTTTGCCAAAGGCAATACAGAAAAGGCCAGGTTTTATTTTGAGAAATACACATTATCCGGAGAAGAGCTTACAAGGAAAGATATTTACTATCAGGCCATCATCTCATACAAATTAAAGAACTATGGGTCCGCTATTGAATCCTTCAACAGAGTTACAGAACTAAAAGACAGTCTTTCACAAAATGCTCTTTATCATATTGGTCATTGTTATATAGAACTAAAGAACAAGCAGATGGCTCTGGCTTCTTTCAAGGCTGCATCGGAGTATCAGTTTGATCAGCTTATAAGAGAGGATGCTCTGTTCAACTATGCAAAGCTCTCCTTTGACCTCAGTTCCGATATCTCTAAGTTCCAGCAATATTTGAAAGAGTTTACACCTCCTGATTCAAAATTCAACGACATTCAGAACTATATTGCCAGTTACTATCTTCTCTCTCAGGATTACAAATCTGCAGTAGATGCACTGTCCAAAATTAAAAGACCGACATCAAGGGACTTGCTCAACCTTCAAAAGGCATCTTTTCTCAGGGGTATACAACTGGTTAACATTGGCGGATTCAGAGATGCTATCCCATACTTCGAACTATCTGTAGCAAATTCAGGTTACAATGCCCGCATGAAGAATCTTGCAAATTTCTGGCTTGCAGAGGCGTTATACAGAGATAACCAGTTTCAGAAATCTGCAGATTTAAACTTCAATCTTGCAACAAGAGAAATCTCTTTCAAACAAACTCCCGAATATTATACCTCACTCTATAATCTTG
>CAZREC010000050.1:0-19198 GCA_964599025.1 uncultured Muribaculaceae bacterium
CTCATTGTAGACACTCATGGCGGCCTTGCTCATCCCCATGCTTGAGTATCCGCCGTCGTGGAAGAGGTTCTGCATAGTAACCTTACGGGTGAGGTCGGAGAAGAGGGTTATAAGATAGTCAGCGCACTCCTCAGCAGTGGCATTACCTAAAGGCGACATGCGGTCGGCAAAGTCAAGGATTTTGTCAAACCCCATAATCCCCCCTCCTGCTGTTGTCATAGTAGGTGATTGAGAGACAGTGTTTATCCTTATGTTTTTTTCACGCCCATAAATATATCCGAAGCTTCTGGCAATAGATTCCAGCAAAGCTTTGGCATCGGCCATGTCATTATATCCATAAAGTGTTCTCTGTGAGGCAATATAAGAGAGAGCAACTACCGATCCCCAGTCATTTATCGCATCCAGCTTGTGGCACGTCTGTAAAACTTTATGAAAGGAGAGAGCAGAAATATCTATGGTCTGATGCAGATAGTGGTAATCCAGGTCGTCATAGGTACGGCCCTTTCTTACATTCGGCGACATTCCAATTGAGTGCAGGATAAAGTCGAATTTCCCGCCCAGATATTCGGTACCTTTATGAATCAGGTTTTCAAGATCCTCAACATTTGTGGCATCGGCAGCAATAACTATTGTGTTGCATTGCTTTGCCAGTTGGTCAATTGTGCCCATCTTCATAGAGGCCGGAGTATTTGTCAGAACAAACACGGCTCCCTCCTCATAAGCCCTCACCGCTGTTTTCCATGCGATGGAATTTTCATTCAGGGCGCCAAAAATGAGCCCTCTTTTTCCTTTAAGTAAATTATAAGACATACGTATGTTTTTTATAGTAACATTTCTTTTACAAAATAGTTTAAGGTAAACAGTAGGTAAATGGGTATATGAGGATGAACTCCCTTGAAGTTTCCCTACTAATGACTCTGCCAGAGACGTTAGTAAATGCCAGATTAGCTGACGAATACGCATTCCTCTCATTTTCAATCAAGTACTAAACTCTGGCAGAGACTCTGCCAGAGTGAGTAGTATATGCATGATTTACAAATACTCGAAAAATGGTCTGGAAATCAATTAAATACATAATAAGCAAAGTGTCAATGTATTAGAGGGGGTATCATAGTGTTAATACAATTAAGTTCTGCAGAAATCGGAATTAGTCGACAAAAATTGCTACAAATACCGCTTATCCCTGCACGAGACCTCAAACTGCACCAAAGTGTCAAAACGAAAAACCATAAAATAAAAATTATTCAGAAAAAAAATAATTGAAAATCTCAGTTTACCCACAGATAATGTTGCACTTAACCATGTGGGAAACTTCAAAAACTCCCTTGAAGTTTTTTATATATAATTATCAAACAGCCGTTTATGAAAATATTTCATACAAATCATCATTGAAAATATTTTGTATGATCCTATATGTGTGCAACTTACAAAAAACTTCAAGGAAGATTTTTTGCCACTCATTCCTTAAAACCGTGTACACAATGTGCGTCCCCATATACCCACCCAATTGCAATATTTTTTGTACATTTGAAAACCTAAAAAATTTCACTTAAACTGCTTCAAATGAAAACTTCTGTAAAGACATTACTTAGGGTGGTCGTTCTGATTGCCATTGCTGTTTCTCTGCTACTTATTATTGACAAGACATCTCAAAAAGACTCGGAAGGAAAATTACAACTGGTTCTTATCCAGTATAATGATTCACCTTTGTCTGAATTGTCACAAAGCGGGATAGTAGATGGGTTGTCGCAGATTGGATTAAAGACAGGAGAGGATTATGACCTCACCGTAAGCAATGCACAAGGTGATATGGCAACTCTGAATCTTATGATAGATGCAGTTGCCGGCAGTAAACCGGACCTCATTTTTGTCACCTCCACCCCTACTTTGCAGGTTGCGGCCAATAAAATCAAGGATATTCCGGTAGTTTTTTCAGTAGTTGCTGACCCGATTGTTGCAGGAGCAGGAACAAGTTTCACCGAGCATCTGCCAAATGTCACAGGAATTTCCACACTTGGCGATTATGAAGGAATGGTTAAATGGATAAAACTGATACGTCCGGGCACAAAAAAGATAGGAACAATTTACTCACCTGCAGAGGCAAACTCAGTAAAAAACATGAGCGAACTTAAGAAGTACTCGGAACTTGCAGGAATTGAACTTGTGACCGTCCCTGTAAATTCAACAACAGAGGTTACTGACGCTGCTATGTCACTCATAGAAAACAGGCCGGAAATAGTCTGTCAGATTGTGGACAACCTTACATCTTCATCAATTGCCAGTATTATAAAGGTCTGCCAAAGCAACAAGGTTCCAATGTTCGGTTTTGTAAGCGATCAGTCTAAGAAAGGGGCGGTACTGGTTGTTTCAAGAGATTATCATCAGGCAGGTGTTGACGCAGTTAATCTTGCAAAGAAAATATTTGACGGTGCAAAACCGGCAGAGATACCATTTGAATTTGTAAGCAAAACAAATATCCTTATAAATCTCAAGACAGCAGCTCAGTACGGCATTGTTTTTCCGGATGAGCTTCTTAAAAGAGAGGGAGTAATAATAGCAGAATAAAGACAAATATGGACGAAAAACTGGTTATTACCAATGAGACCAAACAAGGCTACCTTTTGTTACATGTAAGCGGAAGGGTCGACGGATACTGGTCGAAAATGCTGGACGAAGCCCTCGATACTGCAATACGAGCCGGGGACCAGAACATTGCATTAGATCTCGAAGAGGTTGATTATCTAAGCTCTCTGGGAATAAGAGTATTCGTAAAGTACGTAAAGCTCTTCAAAAGCATAGACGGGTCATTTGGCATCACAAAAGCCTCACAGAATGTTCATTCAATTCTTGATATGGTTGGGTTGGACTCGATGTTAAAATGGCAGGAACCATCTGTCACAATAATAGAATCAGAAAATCCTTCTGCATGCAAGGTTGAGAATGATGGATTCTGCTTCAAGTCGCAGCCATTGTCAGAAAACCCCGCAGAAAATCCGGAAAAGAAACTTCTCAAATGCACATTAGTCGGACATCCTGAGAAGTTGCTCAACAGCAGTTTTACCGAAAATGACCTTAAGAGGGTACGATTCGGAAAGGGAAAGTATGGATTGGGTCTGGGAGCAATAGGAGCAGGTTTCAAGGATTGTGAGGGTAGGTTCGGAGAGTTTGTATCTGCCGGCGATGCAGTAGCCTATATGCCTTCAGGGAAGATCAACAGCCCCGATTATCTGGTAACAGCAGGCGCGTTGATTCCCGAAATCAATCTCCTTTATGGTATATTGTTCGAAGGGGAGTTCAGCCGCTTTATAAGATTCACTCCTTTGGCCCCTGGAAAAAGATTACCTTTAAGCTCAATCATTAATACAATTTCCTCCCTCACAGGATATGAATCGTTTGCCATGATTATGGTTGGTGAGAGTGCCGGAATTGTAGGAGCCTCTCTTCATAAATCACCTGCTATGTCACAAACCGGAGAGAATCCGCTAGGATATCCCGAGGTTAAAGAGAGCGTCAACTTTACCACAGAACCTGAGTTCAGAGGCAGTGTAGCGCTCACTACAGGTATAGTAACCAAAAAGAGTAGTGGCGATATTGCCCGGTTCACAAGGCCTTCAGCAGATGGTGGAGAGCTAAGCCAGCATATGCACTCGGCAATTTTCAGCTACTTTCCTTTAAGCAAGTCGGATCAGGATTTGGATAAAACAATATTTTCCCTTTTCGAAGATGATAAGATTGACAGCGTAATGCATCTTCTCAACGATCAGCGGGAGGTAGTGGGTATAGGAGAGAGTGAGTTTTATCAGGGAATTTGCTGGGTGGGTCCATTGGATTTATAGTATGAACAATAATTGACAAAAGTATGTCTTTACTAATTGGAGCAATCACAATAGGCTTGATATTGGCACTGTTGGCATTGGGAATATTTATCAGTTTCAAGATTTTCAACTTTGCAGATATCACTGCAGAGGGTTCAATAACATTAGGGGCCTCTATTGCAGCGGCACTTATAGTAGCAGGAGTAGAACCTGTAACAGCAACAATAATTGCAATGTTCGGGGGTTTTGTTGCAGGTGCATTAACGGGCATAATCCATACAAAATTCAATATAAATGGTTTATTATCGGGAATTTTAGTAATGACCGCTCTCTATTCAATAAATCTGCATATAATGGGAAAGAGCAACCTACCACTTCTGTCGGAGGATACCATAATAACAAAGATTGAAGCTCTCAATCTTATGGCAAACAAGGAGATGACTATCCTGCTGGCAACTCTTTTGATTGTATCGGTTTTTGGAGTTGTTCTCTATCTGTTTTTAAAGACAAATCTAGGAACAGCTATGCGGGCAACAGGCAACAACCCTCAAATGATAAGAGCCTTAGGGGTGAATACAAACCATATGATAATTCTGGGTCTGGCGATTGCCAATGCTCTTATTGCTCTTTCAGGAGCCATACTTGCACAATTTCAGGGGTTTGCCGATGTCCAGATGGGTATAGGGATGTTGGTATGGGGTCTGGCGAGCGTTATCATTGGCGAGGCCGTTATAGGAGACAAATCCATCGGTTCATTAATGGTTGGAGCAGTACTTGGTTCGTTGATATTCAGGTTATTGGTTGCCATTGCACTTCGCTGGGGCATGAATCCTAACGACCTTAAGCTAATAACAGCAATATTTGTATTTATAGCCCTTGTCCTGCCGGGTCTGTCTAAAAAATTTAAAAAGAGAGGAGTGACTGTAAAATGATAACAATTACCAACTTATCAAAAACCTTCAATGCCGGTACCCCAAATGAGGTTTGTGCCCTTGACAATGTAAGCTGTACTATTGAAAAGGGAAGTTTTGTAGTTCTTCTTGGCACAAACGGGTCGGGAAAATCAACCCTATTGAATGCGGTAGCGGGAAATTTTTTCCCCGATAGTGGAAAGATTCTTCTGGATGGCTCAGATATTACTGATTTGCCTGAACACAAAAGAGCAAAATATATTGGCAGGGTTTTCCAGAACCCTTTCAGCGGTACCGCTCCCGACATGACAATTGCAGAGAACATAACCCTTGCTGTAAGGAGGGGCAGAAGCAGAGGATTGGGATGGGCCCTCCCTCTGAGTTCCGTTGATGAGTTCAAGAAACGGGTAAAATCGTTGAATATGGGTTTAGAAGAGCGGCTCGACAGCCCTATAGGAAAGCTTTCCGGGGGTCAGAGACAGGCACTTACACTGTTAATGGCTACATGGCTGAAACCTAAGCTTCTGCTGCTTGATGAGCATACCGCAGCATTGGACCCAAAGACTGCAAACAAAGTCATTCAGCTCACAGAGGAGGTTGTAAGCAAAGACAACCTTACCACAATGATGGTGACACACTCCATGCAGCAGGCGGTAAATATGGGTGACAGGATTTTGATGCTAAACAACGGAAAGATTGTCTATGACATTAAGGGAGAGGAGAAGAAGCGGATAAAAACTCATGACCTGCTTGCACTCTTTGATGAAATTCGTAAACGGGAACAGGTCGACCCTACAACTGCCGAGATGCTTATCAGCAATTACGTGTGATACTTTCTTCTGTCGTTAATACAGACATAGATTACAATATAATATCTGCTCTTTTAAGAATTGAGTCGGATACCGGTAACCCCTGCTTTTCTGCGGCAATCTTGTTTATTACAAGTTCCAGCTTGTCAATCGGTTCAACTTTTTCTCCGCCAGGCATCCCCTTTAACAACCTGACTGCCTTCAGACCGGACATATAACCCCATTGCCAGTAGTTTACTCCAAACCCTACTGCTGCTCCTTTTCTTGTATGCATGGGATCTGATACAAACAACGGTATTTTGGCTTCCGAAGCCACCTTTGCCATAACATTTATTCCCAGGTACATAGTATTGTCCGCAGTCACCAGAATTGCATCAACATCTTCTCCTGCAAGATATTGCCCGGCCATAAGAATATCATTTGAACTGACAACTGAGGTTTTAACTACCTCTACTCCTCTCTTAGATAATTCTGCTGTAAATTTTCCTGCCGAGAATTCAGCATTAGGCTCTGCATTGTTGTATGGTATACCTATCCTCTTAAGGTTTGGGATGAGTTCAAACATAAGGTTTACATATTGAACCTCATTTAACGGATCGTATATGCCGTAAAGGTTCTCAGGAACCGCTTTAAGCCCCATGGCACCTGGCTCAAAAGAGACAGTGAATACCACCGGAACATCCTTTACAATCTGAGCAGCAGCAATCATGCAGGGAGTTCCGCAGGTGATAATTACGTCTACACCGTCGGATATAAAGCTTTGAAGAATCATCGGTATCATAGACAGGTCACCCTGCGCATTTTTCTCAATAAGTCTGAAGTTCTGCCCGTCAGTATACCCGGAATCCTTGAGAGCCGTAAAAACACCCTCCTTTGCAATATCAAGAACAGGGTCCTGGGTAATCTGCAAATAACCAACAGTCAGGATTTTTTCTTTGTTGCCACAACCGAATGCTGAAACTACGAACAGCAAAACCGCCAAAATATTTATATGCTTTTTCATGCTTAAAGTTAATAAAATATCTAAAATATTTGGTTTATATTATAAACTTGTTTATGTTTGTGAAGAATTTATTAATAACAAATTTATAAAACATTTAATCAAATGGAAGAGAAGAATTTAAACAGCAAAGAGAGTCTTGAGCTTATTGCTCATATGATTCAATCCACCAGATCAAAACTTGAAAAAGGTGGCAGTATCTATTTTCTGATATGGGGATATATATCATTTATCACCACAATCGCAGTTTACGCCGCACTTACTATAAGCGGCAATCCACATTATAACTGGCTTTGGTTTGCAATTCCGGTAATTGGAGTACCAACGATGGCAGTTTTTCAAAGAAGGGCTCCTGAAAAAACCACTACTTTTTTAGGCAGGATAATAGGTTATGTATGGCTTGTTATTGGAATAGTGGTCATGTTGGTTCCTGTCGTTTCTATATTTCTAGATTTCAGGTTCCCAATACTTGCAGTTATAGGGATACTCCTCTCGATTGGTGTGACACTGACAGGTCTGATAATTGAGTTCAAGGCATTCTGGATTGCCGGTCTTGCATGTATTGCCTTGTCATTTTGCACATTATTTGTAAAGGGGATGGATCAGATAATTATATATGGCATTATAATAATTGTAAGTATGATCATACCGGGACACATATTAAAAAGTAAGGAGAGCAAAAAATGAATTTCAAGGAATTGGACCCACTTCTCCATTCTGAACTCCGGCTGTCTATAATCTCTATACTTATAAGTGTAGAGAGTGCCGACTTCAACTTTATAAAAGAGACAACCGGGGCTACCAATGGAAATATCAGTGTTCAGATAGAAAAGCTTAAAACAGCCGGTTACATAGATGTAGAAAAAAGGTTTAAAGGCAAAATGCCTCAGACAATATGTAAAATAACCCCAAAGGGGGTGACGGCTTTAGAACAATATGTAGAGGCACTCAAGAGCTATATAGATTTATAGCGATATACCACGTAAGCTTCCTCGTGGCACAATAAGTGGCATGTTGCTATAAATATGCATGTTAACCAAATATGTTTGATCTATTTGATTTAGTACTTGCCTGAATATATGATACATACAACTTATCGTGCCACGCATGTCCCGTCCTGAAATAGGTTGACACTGTTTTTGTGTCAACCTATTTCAGGACGGGACTGATCGCACATGCAACTTCAAAACTATAATAAAGGTTCTGACAGATTTGATGCAAATAATCAGAGGATGGGTGCACCTGCTACGTCCCCATATACCCCCCATATCCCCACTCTCCTATATCACCAATATATTTTCCATTGGAAATTTGTTTTTATGGAAAATGTATTTATCTTTGCATTATATTTCTTAAAGAAAAAAATGATGGAAAGATTGCTTAATTATATAAAGATTAACTGGCTCATTTTTGCAGGATTAGGCACTGGCGCTGTTGCTGGTTACATGTACTGGTACTTTGTCGGATGTCAAAGCGGTACTTGCCCCATAACCTCATCTCCTCTCAACAGTACAATCTATGGTACAATAATGGGTGGACTACTTTTCAGTATGTTTAAAAAAGAGAAAAAGAAAAATCAGCTATGACAGATTATTTTAAAAATAAAGCATCTGACTGGGACTCTCCTGCTAAGGTGGCAATGTCGGGCCGTTTTGTAGAAGAGATGGTCAGGAACGTAAAATTCAACAAATCGGTAAAGGCTATGGATTTGGGCTGTGGAACAGGTCTTGTGGGATTAAGCATACTTAATGACATAAAGTCACTAATCCTGGTAGATAACTCCAGGGCAATGATTGACAAGTTAAAAGAGAAGATAGAAGTAATTGAGCATAACAATGAAACCACCCTTAAGGAAAAAGTAAAAATCATAACCGGTTCGGTAGAAAAATATACAGCTGATGATCTGGATGTTGTCTTTTCACTTATGGCACTACACCATATAGAGAATATTGACGCACTGTTTGAACATATCTCTAAAATTCTCAAACCCGGAGGAATTCTGGTCATTGGTGACTTGTGTGAAGAGGACGGATCATTCCATGGTGAAGAGAGTGTACCACATAACGGATTTAATATAGAATCTTTATCCAAACAGATAGAGGCGTACGACATAGACATCGTTAAAACATATACCTACAATAAAATTAAAAAAAACGATCGCGAGTATGATCAATTTATCATAATCGCAAAAAAATCATAAGAAAAAAAGGAAAAAATTAAAATCATGAAAACAATACACTTGACAAAAAATGAGTTTCTAGCAAAAGTTGCTAATTATGAAACCGATCCTACAGAATGGAAATATCTTGGTGACAAGCCTGCAATTATAGACTTTTATGCCGACTGGTGTGGTCCATGCAAGATGGTTGCCCCTGTTCTGGAGGAACTAGCTGCTGAATACGACGGTAAGATTTATGTTTATAAGGTAAATACAGAGCAGGAACAAGAGCTTGCGGGTACATTTGGTATACGCAGTATTCCATCACTGTTGTTTGTTCCAATGTCCGGTCCTCCGCAAATGGCCCAGGGAGCAATGCCTAAAGCCTCTTTCAAGGAGGCCATAGAAAATGTTCTGTTAAAATAATTATTAAAGTTGGCCCGAAAATTGCGGCGATATTTTCCGACATTTTGGGATAAATTCTTTAATAATAAAAAAAATGAAATCTAAATTAACACTAATTGCTCTGGCACTTATCGCCACAGTAGGTATTGCATCGGCACAAAACACACCGGTAAAGGATGTGAAATCAACAAAAGAAAAGGCATGTTGCCCTCAAACAGAGCAAAAAGCAACCGAAGCTAAAAAGGATGCAAAAGCCGCTGCTTGCCCATGCTCAGCAGCTAAAGCTACTGAAAAAGCAGTTGAAAAGAAGCAAGAGTGCACTGGCTCTTGTACAGGAAATTGCGACAAAAAAGATGCGAAAGTTGTAAAGAGTGACTGCTGTAAAGATGGAAAAGGTAAAGTAGAAGCTAAGAAAAGTGAGTGTTCGGGTAATTGCTCAGACTGTGACAAGGATAAGAAGGAAGTGAAAAAAGCAGCTTGTTGTGAGGAACAAAAGACAGCACCTAAAAGTTGTTGCGAAAAAGCAGACAATACCGCAAAACCAACAGAACCTGCTAAAGCAGTAAAAGCAGCAAAGATTCAGTAGATATTTCTACGGTACCGACCAATAATTTCCCGGAGAGTTTATAACAAGTTATATATTCTTCGGGTTTTTTATTGCCTCATAAAGAAGCTCCACAGGATGTTTTGCAACTCTTCCTGTACCATCCTTAATCTGTTGACGGCAGGATGTTCCCGGGGCTGAAATTACAATGTCTGCAGATGCCGACCTTACAATCGGGAAAAGAGTCTGCTCACCGATGCTCATGGAAATTTCGAAGTGCTCCTTTTCATAGCCAAAGGAACCTGCCATTCCGCAGCAGCCTGTTGGCATTATCTCTACGTTATAGTTGACAGGCAACGAAAGCATATCCTTCGATAATGCCACCGATGCGAGTGACTTTTGGTGACAATGTCCGTGAAGCTTAATATTCAACTCCTTATCGGTAAATGATTCTGATCCTATTCTTCCGGCAGCCACCTCTCTCATTATAAATTCGTCATACAACAGACAATTTTTGGCAAGTTTCAAGGCATCTTCCTTTAACTCTTTACCCACCAGATCGGGATATTCATCTCTGAAAGATAGTATACAGGATGGTTCAATTCCCACCAAAGGTGAGTCATCAGTTACGATATCCTTTAGAGCAAGCACATTCTTTATTGCCAGCCTCCGTGCCCTCTTTAGCATACCCTTGGAAATTGCTGCCCTACCGCTCTCTGAATGAGCAGGTACTATAACCCGGTAGCCTAAGTTCTCGAGTAGTTTGACAAACTTCATTCCAACTTCAGCTTCATTAAAATTAGTAAACTCGTCTGCAAATACGTACACCTGGCGGGTATACGGGGACGCACATTGTGTACCCACATGTGCGTCTCCATGTACCCTTGCCCATTTACGGAAAGTTATTCGGGAGATTGTCGGTATCTCTCTGTTTGAGGAAAATTTAAGTATCCCCTTTATTACTTCAGAGGTAAACCTGTTGGTTGCAAAAAAATTGTAAACCGGAGTAAACCATGAGCCCATATGCTGTATATCAGCCATTCTAGAAACCATAAAAGCTCTGAATGTCGGAGATGTTACGTCATAATGGTGTTGCAGGAATTCCGCCTTGTACCTTGCCATGTCTACATTCGAAGGGCATTCACTTTTGCAGGCCTTACACGATATACAAAGTTCAAGGACATCCATAATCTCCTTCTGGTCAAATATTTTTGTAGTGACAGGGCGGGTAAGTAACTCCCGCAGAATATTTGCGCGTCCTCTTGTAACATCTTTTTCATCACCGGTAGCCCTGAAGCTCGGACACATTGTGCCACCAAACTGTTTGGCTTTACGGCAATCTCCCGAGCCATTGCACTGCTCAATAGCCCTGATCCACCCCCCCTGAGAAGAAAAATCAAAGTATGTATTGAATTCAGGCACCGATGCTCCGGGCTGATACCTCAAAGAGGAGTTCATTGGAGGAGTGTCTATGATTTTATTGTTGTTGAACAGGTTGAACGGATCAAAAACCTCCTTGACTCTCTTCATAATACCGTATAAGTAATCTCCAAACATCAACGGTATGAATTCTCCTCTCAACCTTCCGTCTCCGTGTTCTCCGGAGAGTGAGCCACGATATTTCTTAACCAGAATAGCTGTCTCTCTTGCTACGGTTCTGAAAAGTTCCACATCTCCTGAATCCTTCAGGTTAAGAATTGGTCTGAGATGTAGTTCCCCTGTTCCTATATGGGCGTGATATACGCAGGATAGACCATATTTTCTGAGCATTCCGGCGAATTCATTCATATATTCCGGGAGCCTTGCAGGAGCAACAGCGGTATCTTCTGTAACCGATACCGGTTTTGAATCACCTGCCATTGAAGTCAGAAGTCCCAGACCAGATTTTCTGAGCTCCCAGACTCTGGATATATATGCACCATAAACTTTTGAACAATAATATATCAACCCCGAGGCGATAAGGTCGGCCTCAATTGCCGACACCACATTATCCAACTCCTCCTTGCTCTCTTTTGCTATCTCAATAATTAGAATTGCAGCAGGGTCACCTTTAATGAAAAACCTGTTTTTGTTTTGTGATATGTTGCTTTTACTCAGCTCCAGAATGGTGGAGTCCATCATTTCCACTGCCACAGGCGAGTGCCTCAGGGCAATAAGGTTTGCCCTGAAAACATCCTCAAATGATGAAGAATGTGCACATACGACAGCTCTCTCCTTAGGCGGCAGAGGTACAAGGTTCAGTTTGATTTCAGAAATCAATGCCAGCGTCCCTTCCGATCCGGCCAGCAACGGGCAAAGATTAATATAGTGTTCATCTGTTCTGCAAGAATGAACCAACTCATCCAGGGCATATCCGGTATTTCTACGGCGTATAACAGGATCGGGAAAGTTCTCCTCTATCTCAGAAAGGGCCCTTTTATTCTCAAGCAGGTCGGCAACAAAACGATATATCTTTGCTTCAAGAGTATTTCCGGCAAGTTTTTCTTCAAATTCCCTCTTAGTAAGATCTTTGCAAACAATTACCGAGCCATCAGACAATATAACCTCAACCTCCCGCAGATGATCCCTTGTACTTCCGTAAACCAATGAATGCGACCCGCATGAATTGTTGCCGACCATCCCGGCCATGCAGCATCTGTTTGAGGTAGATGTCTCAGGACCAAAGAAAAGTCCGTGAACTCCGGCGGCTTTATTCAGATCGTCAAGCACAACCCCGGGTTCTACCCTTGCCCATCTCTCCTGCGGATTGATTTCAAGTATTTTATTCAGATATTTAGACACATCTACAACCAGTCCCGCTCCGACAACCTGACCGGCAAGTGAAGTTCCTGCAGCCCTAGGAATTATTGATATTCGCTTCTCTTTTGCAAACCTTACAATATCAGAAAGATCTTTCTTACTCCCGGGAAAGAATACTCCTGCTGGCATTTCTCTGTATGCAGATGCATCTGTAGAATAGATTATTCTGTGCAGAAGGTCCCTTTTTATATCCATCAATATTGAAATTATCAGATTATCCCCTTGTAACCCTTCCCTCTGCCAAAAAATAGTTCTGTTTGCTTTCGGGGCAAGTTGCCTTTCCATTTGAATCAAAAGCAAGCTTATGACCAAATTCACTCATCCAACCTACCTGACGGGCAGGGTTTCCTACAACCAGGGCATAAGGAAGGACACGTTTTGTGACCACAGCTCCTGCACCGATAAATGCAAACTCTCCTATATCGTGACCACATACAATTGTAGAGTTGGCACCTATTGTGGCCCCTTTTCCTACGTGGGTCCTTTCATAAAGGCTCTTTCTGTTAACAGCACTACGAGGATTGGTTATGTTTGTGAAGACACAGGAAGGTCCGAGAAAGACATCATCGTCACAAGTAACTCCGGTATAAATGGAGACATTGTTCTGAACCTTTACATTACGCCCCAGAACCACACCGGAAGAGATTACTACGTTCTGCCCGATATTACAATCCTCGCCAATGACAGAGTCGCTCATAATATGGGAGAAGTGCCAGATCTTAGTACCTTTCCCTATTGCACAACCAGGGTCAATAACAGCCGTTTCATGTGCAAAAAAGTCTTTTTCTGAATTTTCCATAGCTGCAAATTTAGATAAAATCTTAACATGCAGCTATGGAAAACAATAAAATCAGAATTGGGCAGCTGACAAAGGGTTAACACCCGCCAGACCGAAATAGGATGCAACCAGTGTGCCCTTAATATACACTCTCTTGCCAAGGTTGGAAGGGGTGGTATTAAGATTCAGCAAGTCCCTTATTGTTCCTGCCGGAAGTGCAACAGATGCACACTTTATTCTCTCCCGTACTGTCGGCGAATCTGCAATGGCAATATTTGTGGCGGATCCGAAAGGAGGATCAAAATTTATCCCCGATGAAGTAAGGTCCCCTCCAACAATATATCCGGTAACCCATACATCCTTTGCTCCCACATTCTGGGCAATCTGTTCAACCTTGAACGCACTCTCCCTGGTCATACCATCGCCTCCTCCTCCTATTACAATGTTCTCAAAAACCCAGTTGGAAGAGGTATCAATTACAATTCCAGATTTTGAAGATGAGGGATCGTCTGGATTTGCATGAAGGTTGATTGTCAGCATATCCCTTGCTGTAACAATACGGTCAAGAATTGGAATCAGCTCAGGAGTTGCTGTGGAACCTTCGGGCAAAACCTCCTTTAATCTCACAGAAATGTTCCCGGGGTTGAGATACACAAATCTTGTCTCGGTGTATGGATAGAGAATTGATCCCTTGATATCCAGAACCTCCGGCATGTACCTGACAAAACGGTTTATGAATTCCGGTGTAAAGCTTAACCTCAACCCCACATTTGATTGTTTACAGACAAGTGACAGAAGGTATGTCTTACCCGACTGAATCACTACTGTCCTGTTATCTGAATAACAAACCGATTCAAAAGCAGGTGTGACAAACATTCTTGAATAGATGCTAATATCGTAGCTGCCTGCATCGAGCTTCATGTTTGCAGGTCTTGCCCCATACTTCCCGTTGTAAATAACAGTACCGCTACTGCTCTTTATTGACAGTGTAAACTGATTGCTGTCCGGAAATTCGCGGACTACTGCCTTGGTAATACTCTCCTGAGTAAATACAATTTTAAGAATACCTTTGGCATCATCTTCAAATGTAAGTCCGTTACAGGAAGGCAACCACACAACAGACATAATAAAGACCCCGATCGCACTGAATAACAATCCTGAAGACAGAAAGAGTCTTACAGCATGTGTGAACCCGATAAGCATAGACCATTCCCAGAATAGTTTCAGCTTTGTCCCAAAAGAAAAAAATCCCCTCATACCTCACTTATTTAATTGGTTAATAGTTCTCGAATTTATAACAAACCTCTATCAATATGTAACAGAATAGTCCAAAAGACAAAATATATTTAATTTTAAAATTATGATTTCGGATTTTTATTAATTTTGTCCAAATTTAAAATAACTATGTATAGAATCACCGAACATCCTATTCTCCCCATTCCACAGGAAGATAGAGTAGAATTCATTTTTGAAGGAAATAAAGTGGCCGGGCAAAGAGGTTTTACAATTGCAGCGGCACTTCATCAGTCAGGGTTGGTTGTGCATAAGCACAGTCTGGAGAACAGAGAGCGCACCCTGGAATGCGGAATTGGCAAGTGTGGTGCATGTGAAATGCTTGTTGACGGGAAAGTCCGCCGGATTTGCATTACCAAAGTAGACGATGTGAAGAACGTCATGAGAATTGACGAATCATATCTTCCTGAAATGGAAACATCTGCCATTGGTGAAAACAAGAAGGCATCTCAACTGAAGCATGATATAAAGGTATATAAGACAACGGTTGCTATTGTAGGTGCAGGTCCTGCGGGTCTTGCTGTAAGAGAAGAGCTTAACAAAGCAGGAATACACAACCTTGTAATTGATAACAATAGTAAGATCGGGGGTCAGTTTTTAATGCAGACTCACCAGTTTTTCTTCTTTGAGAAGGTGAAAAGGTTCGGAGGGCTTAGAGGATTTGATATTGCCTCTTCGCTGGCAGGTGATGACCATTCGGGAATTCTTCTGGATTCTGTTGTTTGGGACATTCTTGAAGGAAAAAGGCTTGTAGTAAAGAACATAGCATCACAAGAGATATTTTATGTAGATGCAGACCAGATAGTTGTAGCAACCGGCGCAGTTCCTTTCATGCCTGCTTTCAAAAATGACGACCTCCCTGGCGTATATACCGCTGCTGTCGTTCAGCGCATGATGAACAACGAACTTACACTTCTTGGCAAAAACATACTTACTGTCGGCGCCGGCAACATTGGTTACCTGACTTCATATCAGGCTATGCAGGCAGGGGCAAGCGTTAAGGCCATCATAGAGGCAATGCCGCGTGAGGGTGGTTTCCCGGTACAGGCAAACAGAGTAAGAAGACTGGGAATTCCTATACTTACATCGCATATTTTACTCGAAGCGATTCCAAATGATGACAGGACAGGTGTAGTTGGTGCAATCATTGCAAAATGCGATAACTTCAAACCTATTCCTGGTACCGAAATGAGAATTGATGGTATAGACTGCATAAATATATGTACCGGTCTTATCCCCGACAATCAGCTTTTCCGCAAAGGGATAGAGGTATTTGGAAGAAAATGTCACGGGGTTGGTGATTCAGTTAAAATCGGCGAAGGTACTTCTGCTGTTTTAAGAGGCAAACAGTGTGCATATGAAATCATGCAGGATCTTGGAACAAGACACGCTTATGACACCTATTTGTCTGTCTCCAAAGAGTATATAGATTCTCAGCAACATCCGGAACTTATTCTGGACAAACCCTTCGTTCCATCGGCCGAACGTATGAAAGCTAAAGGATTTGTACAGATTGACTGTCTTTATGGTTTTGCATGTAACCCATGCGCATTTGCCTGCAAGTACGGAGCTATCACAAAGAGCTCCACATCTACGGTTCCACAGATAGATTTTGACAAATGTATCGGTTGCATGCAGTGCGTGAATCAATGCCCGGGTCTTGCAATTTTCGGATATCAGTTCAACAAGAACTGGTTATTCCTTCCAATTGAATATAAGGCTTCGGAGGGATCTGATGTATATCTGATAAATAACAATGGTGAAATTCTCGGTGAGGGAACCATTGAGAAAATTCTGAAGAACAATAACAAAACCAATACTGCAAGGGTAAAGGCTACAACACTGGAGGGTGAAGCTCTTCTTGCCGTAAGAGGTTTCATTATAAAAGAGAAATATCCTCAGAAACTTAAACTCACTCCTCTTAAGGAACCACATGATGCAAAGACCTATATATGTCATTGCGAAGACGTCACTGTAGAAAAACTTCTCGAGGCCATTGGAGACAGGAAGGTTATTTCGTCTGACGAACTCAAACATATTTCTCGTCTGGGAATGGGTGCCTGCAGAGGGAGTCGTTGTGTTCCCCGCGCAAAAACCTTACTAAGATCGTATGGTGTAACTGTAGTAGGAGAACCAACACCTCGTGGTCCTATGTCCAACCTTGTCAATTTAGGAGAACTAGTGAGAGACGGCAAAAAAGAGGAGATAATTCTGCCATCTGTAAAAGGACAATCCGACAAAGTAAGTTCTGTAAAAAAAGTGAATGCAATAATTGCCGGTGGCGGTGTTGCAGGTTCATCACTGTTCAGGTACCTTTCTGAAGCCGGTTACAAACCTTTGCTTATCAATGACGGACTTGGAAGCTCGTGGAGAAACATCGCAGGTGGACGTCCGGCATTCTCTCTTCCGGCCCTGGCCGACATCGCTGCACATAATCTTGAAATATTCAAAGAGTTACATACAAAACGAGACATCGACTTCAGGTTAACAAGATATGTCAGTTTTGCACATGACCAGGAGACTTATCGCGCCCTTGAGGCTTCAAAGGGGTGGTCCGACGCCTATATGGTAGACAAAAAGGATTTCCAAAAGGAGATCTCTCCATTCTTCAACAAAAACCTTGACATCTATTCTCACGCTCTAATTACAAATGACTGCTGGCAGGCAAGTCCCGGACTGACAATTGATGCTATCCGTAACATTGGCAGGGAAAACGGCGGAACCATTCTCGAAAACACAAAGCTTGTCGATGTATACAAAATTGGCAAGGAGTACAGAGTAATTCTTCAGAATGCAAACAACGAATACATTGAATATCAAACTGAAATCTTTATTAATGCACTAGGCAGCGAGGCAGATAAATTTGCAAAGAAACTTGGAATCGAAACAGGTTTGTATCCTGTCAAACACCAGGCTTTTATAACAAAACGTCTTCCAATGCTGGGTAAGAACGGATCAAGTCTTGATATGCTCATAGACAGAAGGAAATATAAAAATTTCTCAGCCGTATACGGACAACAACTATTCGAGACAGGTCAGATCATCGGATGTGCCTCTCCGGCAATTGATGCAAGAGAGACTGATAAGAACCTTAAAGTTACAACTCAGGATTTTCTCGAAGTGGCAACTGAGATATTTACCAACTGGATACCACAACTTTCAGGCATAGGTTTCCAGGCTGTATGGTCGGGATACTATATAGAACCAAGATACATTGTAGATCCTCAGCATGGTCTCTTTGTAGGGATGCGTGGTCATGGCTTCATGCTCTCTCAGTATATTGCAAAACTTTATGTAGACTCACTACTGGGCAAAGAGGTGCCGGATTATTTCCATGACCTAAAGCTAACAGGAAAAGGACTGAGCGAGCAGGCATTTAAGTAGAGATTCTGACAGAGCAGTCAGTTCAGTAAAAACTTTACACAACGCTCTCTTAAACAAATAATTACACAAATATTTGATTATCTTGATTATGCTAATCGCTCTGCCAGAGACTCTGGCAGAGCGATTAGCATATATTTGTATATCAAGCGCATACGCATGTGTGCAACATGTTACTTTAAAGTAGTTTTTAGCAAGTGCTTATCTTATAGAGATATACGCGAATAACATTTTCTGAAAATTCTCATTCTTCCTCGTATAGTTCTGTGAATATATACGTTGCTAAAAACTGCTGCAAAGTGTCGTGCCACGCAACGTTTTCTCTCACCCCCCCTAAAAACTTCATGGGGTCTTATCTCTAAGAGATAAAACCCCATTACTTAACCTAAACTTAAACTATGAAAAACTTCATCTCATAAAGTAACAAACTATGTGCCACAAATTAAAATTAAGAAATTATTTTTTAGTGTTTAAGTTAAGTATCTGTATTTCTGCATAATAATTTTTATGCAATTTTTTTGATAATATTTTCAACCTTCAACCACCCTCAGTTTTGCAAACTTTAAAAGCAATGTTTTCTTTCCACTTTCCTCAAAATCGACAATTGCTTTTGCATTGAGTGGATCACCTTCCAGGTTCAGCAACAATCCAAAACCGAATCTGTCATGTTCCACCCTTTGTCCTGCTTTCAACTTGGAAACCGGATCTGCGCTAAAGTTCGGATCGGGAGCCCTGTGAGTAGCCGGTTGCAGTGGTCTGGATGACGATGATGATAAGGTCGGCGATAACGATGAGTTTGCTGATCTTTGGGACATATCTGCAGGTTGACGTCTTTCCTGTGAATATCTCTCCTGACTTTCAATTCTCGTGCCACCGGCAACACCTCTACCTGATTGCCATGCAGGTTTAGATGAACGTGGTTCAGAAATCCTCTCCCAACTGCCTCCCTTATGCAAACCCTCACTTTCAAGATCAGGCCAGTCCAGAAACTTAGGATCAATCTCCTTTAGAAAACGGCTTGGCGGATAATTCACATGCGAGCCCCATCTGAATCGGGATTGTGCGTAAGATAATGTAACAGTCAATTTTGCCCTTGTTATTGCCACATAGAACAGACGTCTTTCCTCCTCAAGTTCACTTTCGCTGCTGGAGCCATTCATAGAAGGGAAAAGGTTCTCCTCCATTCCGATTATATAGATATATGGAAATTCCAGACCTTTTGCAGAATGTACCGTCATAAGACTTATCTTGTTTGAATCCTCTTCTCCGTTATCCTCATCTACAGCACTCACCAATGTTATGTTT
>CAZREC010000051.1:0-19116 GCA_964599025.1 uncultured Muribaculaceae bacterium
CAACAACTGATGATGAATTGTTTGATGCTTCTTACTTTGCAATTAAGAATATTACATTGGGATACTCCCTGCCTGCCAAATGGATGAAACTACTGAAATTCCAGGGGGCAAAAATTACTCTGACTGCAGATAATCTTTATGTCTTTACAGCACTTAAAGGTATGGATCCTCAATTTAATTTTACAGGAGGGACAGGTTATTCTTATACCCCTGCAAGGACCATTTCTGTAGGATTAAATCTTAACTTATAATTTTAAAGGATTTAGAAATGAAAAAGATATTATATATATTATCACTAGTAGGGATTCTCACGCTTAACGGTTGTTCAGACATGCTTAACACCGACCCTACAAACAGAGTATCCGGCACAGCAATCTTTTCGGATGCTCAGAATTCACTCTCGGCTATAAATGGTATCTACAGACTTATGTACACCGGAGGCTGGGGCGACCCGACTACAGCATGGGCTGCAGAGAATGGAGGATTACCTGCATATATACTTGTTTTTGATATAATGGCAGAGGACCATGTTATGGATGCGGCCGGTTCCGGATGGTTCTGGTATGATTATGCTTTCGACACATGGGGTGACTATTCAGGTTCTGCCGGCCATCAATACCAAATATGGAATTTCTTCTATACTTTGATTACAAATGCCAACTATATTATTGCTCAGGAAGGCAAGATTCCGGGGGATCAGGAAATTGCTAAATATGTTGTAGGTCAGGCATATGCCATACGATCATATAGCTATATGTGGTTGGTTCAATGCTTCCAGCAAAATAACCCGACAAAACCAGGGGTTCCTATTTACACCCAACCAACAGTTGCAGGATCTGTCGGAAACCCAAGAGGTACAGTTCAGCAAGTTTATACCCAAGCCAATAGCGATATCGACAAAGCTATTGCCCTACTTGAAAGCAGTTCCAAGACTCAAATGCATAAATCACATATAGACAAGTATGTAGCTTATGGAATAAAGGCTCGTCATGCACTTGTACAAAAAGATTATAACACTGCTTTAACTTTTGCAAAAAAAGCAATGGAATCATCGGCCGCAATTGCATCATTCTCTGAAATCAGGCATGTTAACGAAGCTGCTGCCAAAGATGTAATGTGGGCATTAATTATCCAGACAGATCAGGCTATGGGTAATTATGACATCTATAACCACATGGACGCAGATAATCTGAGTACATATTCAAAAGCAAGACATCTTATCTCTTCATGGCTCTACAATCAGATCCCTGCTTCTGACCAGCGCAAAAGTTGGTGGACAGCACCGCTTAATAGTTCAGAATGGGGTGGAGCAGGTTCTGCTAACGGATCAAAACGTTCATGGTGCCAGACAAAACTTGTTTACAAGAATGTCAGTGCTCAAACAGGAGACCACATTATTATGAGAGTGGAGGAGATGATGCTTATAGCAGCTGAAGCTGCTTGCCAATTACAGAAATACAGCGAGGCAAGACAATATGTAGCAATGGTAGGTGGCAACAGGGATTCAAATTATGCCACCAGACTTTCTGGTTTTACAGACAGCAAGACCTATAACTCCTCTACTACAGGAACCCTTACAACCCTTATGGATGAGATTCTTTTCCAAAGAAGAATCGAACTTTGGAGCGAGGTTCCAAGATTGCATGACCTGCAACGATTAGGTTTAGGTTTCCGCAGAAACTTTGATGGTTCAAACCACACAAAACTTATTCCTACGATAAACACAAATGCTGCTTCTCCTGCATTTATTCTCTGGATTCCACAATCGGAATTCGACGGTAATGAAAATATGGACGCTACTACCGACCAGAATCCAAGTCAGCAGGGATAATCTAATAAACATTTAAATAAGAAAACTTATATGAAAAAGATATTATTTCTTGCAAGTATTATTGGTCTTCTCTGCTTTACATATTCTTGTGAACCTGAGAGGGTAATCTATAATCCTGGCGACAGGGTGGATGCTACTTTTCCTTCTACATTAATTAACTTTTCCATGGTTACTGCCGATGGCAATAAAATAGTGTTAGAAATGTGGAGGGGTAATACTAAAGGAGCCGTATCGGTTCCTGTTACCATTACTAATTCTACCGGAGGCGTATTTACTCCTCAGAAATCACAATTTGATTTTGCAGCCGGTGAGAGTAAGGCATATCTTAACTTCACCTATCCGAATATTAATAATTTTGGTGGAGAGAAGTATACAATTACTGTAGCAATTACAAATAATGATCAGGTATCTTATGGAGGTTATAAAACCATTAAAATAACCGCACAAAGAAAACTCACCTTCCAGACAATAGGTACAGGAATGTTTACTTCTGAATTTTTTGAGGATTCATGGCCTCAGGTTGTTCAGAAAGCTGCAGAAGCCGATTATTACAGACTACCTGATTGCTATTATACAGGTTATCCTATCGAATTTTCGATTGTAAACGGTAAAGTTGCTTTTGCAAAACAAGCAATGGGCTACAGGCACTCAACCTATGGTATGACTTCCTGGGATATCGGACATATGAATGAGAGCACCATAGTTGGTAAGAAGATCACATTTGTGGTTGACTTCCGGGTAACAGCCGGTTCGTTTGGCATTGCCTCAGAAGTATTGGATCTACCATAAAACAGAGTTTATCTCCTAATTATTGAGGGCCTTCTTACTGATTATAAGCAAGAGGGCCCTTTTTACTAAAATTTATTAAAAGAACTAAAAAAAATATTTGCTGGAACGATTTTTGTATATATATTTGTTATATCAAACATTGTTGTGTCTACTAATGTATTTATACATCATAAAACAACGGGGGAGCTGTAAACCCTTACTGTGAGGCTCAAAGACACTCACAAACTGCTGATTAACAGCAGATACAGTGGTTAGTAATTTAGGTTTGACACAACGATGGAATAAATTGGGCTATGCTTATTACAAGAAAAATCGAAATAGTAGTTGATGAACAGGATAATGAGCTAAAGAAATCTTTTCAGAAGCAGATTTCTGAATGGAGATATCTTGTAAGAAACAGCGCAAATGAACTTCTTTCTTTCCTATACAGTATCGACAGATTACAGTATAACAAAATTTTGAATGATGACCAGAAAAAAGATCTGGGCATAATTGGCGTACATGGTGAACCGATGGTGGAGTCAACTGCATCATCGGTTCTTTTATTGGAAAAAATGAAGGGGAAAATACCTCTTAACGTGGCAAGTTGTCTTCATCAGGAGGTGACAAAAAAATACAGAGAAACCAGAAACGCTCTATTAAAAGGGAATGCAAGTCTGTATACTTACAGAAATAACATCCCGATTCCTTTCAGTTTTCAGTCCGTTAGTGACCTGCACTGGAACCAGGATAGACAATGCTTTCTTTTTAATCTTTTTAACATTCCTTTCAGAATAGTACTAGGAAGGGATAAAAGTAATCACAAAAAGGTATTTGAGGATGTTATTACAGGTCAGTTAAGGATTTCCAACTTATGTCTGAATATTGATGACATTAAAAGGAAACTCTTTCTACATGTAGATATTGACATTTCTGTCAATAAAAAGGAGTTGGACAAAAACAGGTATATGAATGCCGTTCTTTCTGCAGATGTTCCGATTATTGCCGGTTTCAACGGAGTTGAGAAGGAAATCGGAAATAAGGAAGAGTTTACGCACCGTTTGTTACAACTACATGTGGCTATAAAAAGGGCAAAAATTAACTCCAGGTTTTCTGCTGAGGGAAAAGGGCGTAAAAGGAAGAACCTGGCTTTAGGAAAATTGCTTGAAAAAGAGAAGGATTATTTAAACACACGCATACATACATACACAAAACTATTGTTGGATTATGCTATAGAAAACAGATGTGGTACAATAAACCTTCTAAATTTTACCGACAGGGATAAAAGCAGAAAAAAAGAACCTTTGCTGTTAAAAAGCTGGACATACTGCGGTATAAGACAGAAAATCGAATATAAAGCCAGAATGAATGGTATTGAGGTAAATGTAATTAATGTCGAATCCTGATTTTTTCGTATATTAGACACTATTATCAATTTAAACTGAAAGTGTCATGAAAAAAATTTATCTTCTACTATTATTTGCTGTTACACTGGTTATTGTCAGCGCCTTTATACTACCTGTAGAAAATCACATACCTGACAATTTAAAAGTGGTTTTTAAAAATTCCTGTATGGCTTGTCACTCAGATAATGGAGGAGGTATGGCCAAAGCAAATCTGAATTTTTCAAATTGGGATACCTATTCACCTGACAAGCAGCTAAAAAAAGCAACTGGAATTTGTAAAGTTGTTTCTAAGGGAACCATGCCTCCTAAATCCTTTGTAAAATCTCACCCGGAGGCAGCTCTTTCAGATGAGCAGAAAGCATTAATCTGCAAATGGAGCGAATCATTCAAGAAATAGATACTATATATGACAATTAACCATGTATGCGTGTGTCTGATTGATTGATACTTGCGGGAGTCAAAAGAAATCAGCAAAGAGTTCCTTTTTCCGGAATGTATGGTAATCCATAGGATATGAAAATGTGTATAGTAAATAGTATGCAAAAAAAATTGTCAAAGATTGCTTTGTTGTTACTATTCTTTTCTTTAAGTCATGCTGCATCATACACTCAATCAGCAACAGATACTACAACAAGAAAAACAGCAAATCTTGTTTTTAAGGGTCAACTTAGTAGTTGGGCCGGTTATTCTTCTGGAGCTGAACTTCCGTTAATACTTGGCGGGAGGTACCTTCCACAACTTAATGTTGAAGTAAATCAGGGTACAGTAAGGTACGATTTTGAAATTGCAGCTAACTTATCCGCCAATGGAACTATGAAACCTTTCAGTCAATCGGAATGGGGCGGAAACCTTAAATTATACAGAGGGTGGGCAAGGATTTCCACCAATAAGGCTGAGATTAGAGTCGGTTTGCAAAAGATGAATTTCGGGTCAGCAACTCTGTTGAGGCCATTGATGTGGTTCGACAGAATCGACCCCAGAGATCCACTTCAGCTTACTGATGGAGTCTGGGGAGTGTTAGGAAGATATTATTTCAATGACAACACAAACATTTGGCTATGGGGACTTTATGGTAATGTGGAACAACGTCCCTGGGAGCTGGGAAGAACCTCCGATGGTGTACCGGAATATGGTGGCCGAATACAGATTGCATTACCAAAAGGAGAGGCCGCTCTCTCTTTCCATCATCGAAAGGCTGAAACGGGACAAATTATCTCTATGCTTCAACAAAATGAACAATCAACCGCTGTTAATCCAAATGTTGCAGAAAACAGGATTGGTCTTGATTTAAAACTGGATTTAACTGTCGGAGTATGGATTGAGGCTTCATGGACGGGAAAGAGAGCTGACTACGGCATTTATACAAACCAGGAGCTTATTACAGCAGGAACAGATTATACATTTGGCATTGGAAATGGCCTTAATGTTATCTTTGAGCATCTTTTCATGTCATATGACCAGAATCCGTTTCAATTCAAAAACTCCGGCAATCTATCGGCCTTATCGGCTAGTTATCCGCTGGGTCTTTTTGACAATATTAGCTTTATGTCGTTTTATGAATGGAAAAGCGGGGGATTGTACAATTTTGTCAACTGGCGGCATACATTCAAAAAAACAGAATTGTTTGTGATGGGGTTTATTAATCCGGATAAACAATTAGTGACAGGCGGAGGATTGGCATCATCATCCCGTTTTGCCGGAACGGGAATACAGGTAATGCTGGTATTCAACCATCGGCAAAAGAGATAAATATTATATATTAAACAAAAAAATATAAGATGGAGAATGAAGTAATAGTTAAACTTGAGAATGTTACAAAGAGATTTCCTGCAGGAAAAACAGACTTTACTGCCCTCAGCGATATTAATCTCTCTTTCTGCAAGGGTGAGTTTGCGGGTCTGGTTGGCCCGAGCGGCTCAGGGAAGACAACTCTCTTAAATATTATAGGCTCACTCGACACACCAACAGAGGGCAAGGCAATTGTTCTTGGCAAAACTGTAAACACACTCTCTCACAAAGAGTCGGCTGTTTTAAGAAATTACGGGATAGGATTCATTTTCCAGACCTATAACCTTTTACCTGTCTATTCTGTATATGACAATGTAGAATTTGCGCTTTTACTGCAGACAATGGGGAGCACTCAAAGAAAGAAAGCTGTAATGGAGGCACTGGATTGGGTAGGGCTTGCCGACAGGGCGTCATCAAGACCCTCCACGCTTTCAGGTGGAGAGTGCCAGAGAGTGGCAATAGCACGGGCAATGGTTAAAAGACCTCAGCTTGTACTTGCAGATGAACCATCGGCAAATCTGGACTCTGCCAATTCGCATAATATTGTCCAGACAATGAAAAGGCTTAATAAAGAACTTAATACGACTTTCATATTTTCCACTCACGATCAGAAGGTGATGCAGTATCTTGAGAGAGTAATTTACCTGAAAGATGGAAAAGTAGAGAGTGATGAAACCGGGAGGATTAATCATGCTGGAGTTTAAACTAGCCTTTAGAAATCTGTTTGGCGCAGGTCTGAGGACCTGGCTGAACGTTACTGTTCTCTCAATAGCATTTGTAATAATTATATTTTACAATGGCATGCTTGACGGGTGGAACAGACAGGCACGCAACGACACAAAGGCATGGGAATGTGGAAGTGGCCAGATATGGAACCATCTTTATGATCCGTACGATCCGTTCACTTTTGCCGATGCTCATTCCCAAGTACCGGTGGTGTATAAACCGGACATAGACAGTAATCGTATCACTCCTGTACTGATTGTCCAGGCTACTGCCTATCCAGGAGGAAGATTGGTTAATGTTTTGCTGAAAGGGATAAGTCCCTCCCAGACAATTCTGGAACTTCCGACAGCTATACTCAGTCAGGAATCTGACAATGAAGATACAGCAGGATACATACCTGCAATAATAGGAACACGTATGGCACAGTCAGCCCGACTTAACAAAGGAGATAATATTCTTGTAAGATGGCGGGATGCTAATGGCACCTTTGACGCTCGTGAAGTTACCATTGCCGCTATATACAAAACAACGGTTCCTACAGTTGATAACGGTCAGATCTGGATACCTATCGGGAAGCTCAGAGAGATGACTAATATGCACGAAGAGGCTACTTATTTAGTAATGGGAAATGCGTATAAAGAATTTTTAAGTTCACGGAACGATATCAAACAACCTCCGGGTTGGATTTATAAAGATGAAAAAGTACTGTTAAAGGAACTCGATGATGTAATTGCCGCAAAAAAGGGGGGATCAAAAATCATTTATGGCCTTTTACTGGCAATTGCCCTCCTGGCAATATTTGACACACAGGTACTTTCCATATTCAGACGTCAAAAAGAGATTGGAACATATATAGCTATGGGAATGACCAGATTAAGAGTTGTCTTAATCTTTACTATTGAAGGAAGTGCACATTCTGTTCTTGCTATTTTGTTAGGGTCAGCATGGGGTGTTCCGCTACTTATACTAATCCAGAGAACAGGAATTCCGATGCCTTCTTCTGTAGATCAGGCAGGTCTTGCCATAGGTGACAGCATTTCACCATTTTACAGTGCCGGTATGATTCTGTCTACAATTCTTTTGGTTGTAATATCTTCGACTATTGTAAGTTATCTTCCTACAAGAAGAATATCCAGAATGAAACCAACTGATGCCTTAAGGGGGAAGATGATATGAAGAAGTTTCTTTTAAAAGGTATATTAAACGACAAAGGCAGGAGCCTTCTGCCAATAATTGTCGTTGCAACAGGCACTATGGTTACCGTGTTGTTGTATAGCTGGATTACCGGTATTATGGGAGAATCAATCGAGATGAGTTCAAACATGAATACCGGAGACCTGAAGGTTATGACCCGCCTGTATGCAGAGGACTCCGATCAACTTCCGAATGACCTTGCAATTTTAAATGCAGATGCCCTTATTGAAGAGCTTAAAGAGATGGAACCCTCTGTGGAGTGGGTAAAAAGGATAAGGTTTGGAGCATTGGCAGATTTTCCCGATTCTCTGGGCGAGACACGTGGTCAGGGTCCTGTAGTAGGATGGGCAATAGATATGTTTTCTAAAGAATCTAAAGAATCACAGCGTTTTAATCTAGAGAGCTCAGTTGTACAAGGAGGTTTGCCAAAGAGGCCCGGGCAATGTCTGTTATCGGAAGATCTGGCAAAGAAATTCGGCGTCTTACCTGGAGACAGTTTTACTCTTTTCGGTACAACCATGGAAGGTGGATTCTCTTTTCGTAATTTTGTAGTATCAGGTACAATCCGATTCGGTGCAGCAGGACTTGACAGAGGGGCTGTCATTATTGATATTTCAGATGCCCAGTCGGCATTTGGCATGGATGGAGCCGCAGGTGAGACTCTGGGTTATCTGCCTGAAACATGGTACGACGATGATATTGCCCTGTCCATAAAGGAGAAGTTTAACAAAAAACACTCAGGAGAGACCGATGGATTTGCTCCTGTAATGAAGACATTGAAGGACCAGGCCGGAATGGCCGATATGGTAGAGTATACAAACTATATAAGCGGTCTTATGGTTTTCATTTTTGTTGCTGCAATGTCCATAGTACTTTGGAACGGTGGTTTGCTGGGCGGACTCCGCCGGTATACAGAATTTGGAGTCAGACTGGCACTTGGAGAAGATAAAGGGCATATTTACAAAACGCTGCTTTATGAGGCATTCATGATTGGAACCATCGGTTCAATCCTTGGGACAATCATAGGTGTTCTTATTGTCTTATATCTAAATGTTCACGGAGTAAATCTTTCCGGAATGATGAAGAATTCCACATTATTGCTTCCATCAATCTTCCGGCCCGCAATTACGTCAACAATTTACTACATTGGCTTTATCCCCGGAATATTTTCCATGATTCTCGGAAATGGTATTGCAGGTCTGGGGATATATAAACGAGAAACTGCCCGGTTGTTTAACGAGTTGGAGGTGTGACGTGGCACGATAAGTGGTATACTCTTATAAATCTGATCATTACAAAATATAATTATTTCTAACAAATCACATATATGCCTAACAATAAAATACTTACCAGTTATCGCGCCACGATTGTCCTTGTCCTTCTTTTGCTTACAGGCACCCTGATGGCTCAGGATGGTGAATCCATTCTTAAAAAGATTGACGACAACCTTTCTTCTAAAAACAGAGTTTTTGAATCTTCAATGACAATACACGGAAGGAGGACCAGCAGGACAATAACCTCTAAGAGCTTTAGCGAGGGAAACAAGAAGTCATATACAGAATACCTCTCTCCCGCTTCAGATGCAGGCACAAAGATGCTCAAACTAGAGGGGCAGCTTTGGATATACACACCATCTGCCGACCGCACCATTCAGATATCGGGTCATCTGCTGCGTCAGTCCGTTATGGGCTCGGATCTCTCTTATGAAGATATGATGGACGACAGAAAGATGACAGAGGTCTATGACTCTAAAATTATTGGAAAAGATACACTGCTTGGCAGAAATGTGATTGTTCTGGAACTAACTGCAAAGGTTAGCAATGCTGCCTATTTCAGACAAAAGATATGGGTGGACAATGAAAGATATGTACCTCTTCGTCAGGAATTGTACGCTAAAAGCGGACAAATGCTTAAAAAAATGGAGATGAAGGATATCACAAAAATTCAGGGGCGATGGTTTCCTATGACAATGGTATACAAAGATCAGCTCAAGGAGGGTAAAGGAACTGAATTTCGTATAACATCAATAAAATTTGACCAACAGATACCAGAGCATATATTTACAAAGGCGTCTTTGCGTTAAGCCGGTTGTGATGGTTCTGATGGTTCTTCTGTTGTTTCAGATGTTGTGGGTAGAACTGGTGCCGCAACTGCAGCAGGTTTCTTGAAAATTTTGACATTAACTGCTGTTAGTCCTCTCTGACCCATCTCAACTTCGAAACTCACTACATTACCCTCTTTAATCTCTTCCAGAAGGTTGTTTGCGTGTACAAATACACTCTCTTGTGTCTCTGAATCCTTAATAAAGCCAAAACCTTTTGAGTCGTTGAAAAAGGCAACAATCCCCTTTCTTACCGGGTCCACAGGAGTTGAATCCTGTTTTCTTGTACTGATTTCGATGTTTTCGGACTGAATACTTCTTTTTTTGCTTGGATCAGGTGGTGTGGATGTGATAACTCCGTTTTCATCTACATAAGCAATCATATCCTCGAGACTACCTTTTTTCTCACTGTCCTTTCTGTCTAATCTTTTCTTCGCTTTCTCTTTTCTCTTTTTCTCTTTTTTGTTTTTAACCTCTTTTTTGTTGAATGTTTCCTGTGATCTTGCCATAAAAAAAATTTCTTTATTATTAATTGGGCAAATTAGCTTAATTTATTGAAATATGCTAATAAGCAAGGTAATATTTAATAAAGTTACAATTATACCCAAGGAATAAAGAATGACTTTTGATACGTTTGAGTTCTTGTATTTACCCATTACCCGTGACGAAGATGTGAGATATACCTGAAGAAATATAGTGAATGGCAATTGAACGGCAAGTGCCATCTGTGATATTATAAGACCCTTGAAGGGATTGGATATTAAAAATATTATTCCAAGGGCAAAAATAAGTGATATAGCTACTCCCAGACGAGAGTGGTTATCCTTTATATCATACGGCTCTTTGTACATGCCGGCAAAAATGGTTCCTGCAGCCATGCCGGAAGTTATTGTTGATGCCAGACCTGCAAAAAGCAGTGCAACAGCAAAAACTATGGCAGCATTGTTTCCAAGCAGCGGAGTGAGTAACTGGTTTGCCTGTTGCAGTTCTGAAACAGGAGTCTGTGTCCTGAAGAAAGTAGATGCTGCAAGAAGAATTATGGCGCTGTTTATGGCCCAGCCTACAAGCATCGAGAAAAGTGTATCAAAAAATTCAAATTTGAGTTGTTTCTTGATCTCTTTCTCGTCTTTAAGGTTCCACTGTCTAGTCTGGATTATTTCTGAATGAAGGAAAAGATTATGGGGCATTACCACAGCTCCCAGGACACTCATAATTACAATCATCGATCCTGCAGGGAATGATGGTGTAACCCAACTTGAGATAGCATTGTTCCAGTCAATGTCCACCAGTGAAAGTTCGTACAGGAATGACAACCCTATCACAGAGACAAAGGTTATTATCCACTTTTCAATAATCTTGTAAGAGTTCGTATAAAGCATTATCATGACAAAGATGGTAACAAGCAATGCTCCGGCACGGACAGGTACTTTAAACAACATTTCCAGGGCTATGGCTCCTCCGAGTATCTCCGCCAGTGAAGTTGAGACAGAGGCAAGCATCGCAGATGACAGAAGTAATTTTGAGTAAACAGGCTTCAGATAAATTGTTGTTGCCTCGGAGAGACATAATCCGGTAGCTATTCCTAAATGCGCAACATTATGTTGTAATAGAATAAGCATTATGGTAGAGAGTGTTATCACCCATAAAAGTGCATAACCGAAGTCGGCACCGGCTGCCAGATTTGCTGCCCAATTGCCAGGATCTATGAAACCTACAGTAACAAGTAATCCGGGGCCAATATATTTGAGAATATCCAGACCTCCAAACCCAGGTTTGTGATTTTTACTATCAAGATCCTTTAATGGGTTAATCATGTATGCTCCTTTTTAAAAAAAATGTTTTTTGATCGTATCAAGCAATATCTCTTTCTTTATGGGTTTGGAAATATAGCCGTCAAATCCGTTATTGAGAAACATCTCTTTTTCATTTTGCAGGGCATATGCCGTTTGAGCAATTATCGGCAAATCAGGCCGGAATTCCTTAATCAGCTTCATGGCTGTCTGACCATCCATCTCAGGCATTTTTATATCCATCAACACAAGGTCAATCTCAGGATTGTTATTGCATTGCTCAATGGCAATAATACCATTAGCTGCAGTTAAAATATTTGCGTTAGTCTCGCTTAATAACTTTTTAAAAAGGATAAGATTAACCAACTCATCATCTACAATTAGAATAGTTTTTCTTGAAAGGTTCATTTTATCGTGTGTTAGTCTTTCTGTTTTTCTTCCTGCTCCGATTGGTTTATACGGGACCGTAAAAAAGAATGTCGAACCTGTCTGTGAGTCAGACTGTAACCATATCTCCCCTCCCATTAACTCAACATAGGCCTTGGCAATACTTAATCCTACACCGTTCCCTCCAAAATTTCTTGACATTCCTGTCTCTACCTGCCTGAATGGTTCAAAGATTTTCTGCTGCATCTCTTGTGAGATTCCAATTCCGGAGTCAGCAACTGAAAATTCATAAAAATTATTCTTTACAAGGCGGCACTTGACAATTATATCTCCTGAATTTGAGAATTTTATTGCATTATCTATCAGGTGGCTTAATATTTTGTTTAATTTGTAACTATCTGTAATTGTGTCCAGATTGGCATCATCTAGTTGTATAAGGACAAATAGCTTTATGTTTTTCTCCAAGCATCTTGTTGAGAAACTGTCTTCTGTTTTACGCAATATTGTTTCAATATTTGCCTCTTCTTTCGCTATCTGTATATGGTTTCCCTGAATCTGTGAAATCTCTATGACATTGGTAAGAATGTCAAGTAACTGATTGCAGCTTTTCTGAATTATATGGGAAAAATTCTTACGATCGGCCGCATTAAGTGATTCACTGGTTACCAGTTGTGAAAATCCCAGAATTGCATTCATAGGGGTTCGTATTTCGTGCGATATGTTGTTCAGAAATGCTGTCTTTAATTTGTCGGTCTCTTCAAAGGCCCGCTCTACTTTTTTACGTTCTGAAATATCTCTGGTTACTGAGAGAATATGTGGTTCTCCGTGAATCTGTATTATCCTTGCGGACATCAGAGCTGTCTTTGTGGTGCCATCCTTGCATCTGAATACGGATTCAAGATTTTCCACCCAGCCAGTATCTTTAAGTCCATTTATCAGTTTTTCCCTGTCGGATGGTATCGCCCATATACGAATATCAGATGAATTTATTCCTATTACATCCTCTCTGGTATACTGCGTTAATGCTGTAAACCCTTCGTTTATGTCAACATAAATACCATCAAATGTATTAATGTTAATTGCATCCGGACTTGTTACAAACGCTGTCTTGTATTTCAGTTCATTTTCTTTATTGGCATTGTTTGCCTCCTTAAGCATAACCCTGTTCTTCCAGAACTGATAGCCTGTAAAGGCACCAAGCGTTCCAACCAATAAAGCAAGTAAAAGCACTATAATACTATCTTTGAGAATAATTCCACTGATGCCGGAGATAAAAGCTATTGCAAAACCAGTAATAATATATAAATATTTAGAAACGGATTCCATTTATGGGATGATTTGTATTGATTTGTAAATAAACAGAGCATATAGCGAAGATATAATAAAAAAACATAACTTTGAATTGACAGGCTGCATGAAATCTCATTTTTTAATATTATTTACACTATTTCTGTTTATAGCACCTAAATCCGGGGCACAGCACAGCATGCCTGATACTCTTAAGGCTCATTTTGCCTTGACGGAGATTATCCTGGATGGGAAATTAAATGAAAAAGAATGGAGCTCAGCACAAATCATCTCAAGCTTCAAACAGCGTGAACTTGTAGAGGGTGCAGATGCATCGGAAAGAACGGAGGTGTCGGTCATCTATACAAAGCATGCCATATATCTTGGTATCAGATGCTTTGACAGTAATCCTGATCGTATAGTTGCCCGTTACCTTCAGCGGGATTTTGACTGGGGGAGTGATGATAGTTTTGAGACAATAATTTCTCCATTCAATGACAAGCGAAACGGGTATCTGTTTATAGTCAATCCTAATGGTGCAAGAGCAGATGTGCAGATAACCAATGAGGGTGAATATTTTAATGTTGCATGGAACGGTGTATGGGACGCAGTAGCAACGATAAACGGAAATGGCTGGTTTGCAGAGGTCTGTATTCCTTTTTCAACCCTTCAGTTTCCTGATAAGCCAGAACAATCGTGGGGAATAAATTTCGAACGGAACATACGCCGGAAAAACGAACAAGTATTGTGGCAAGGATGGAGCCGTAACTATGAAATTGAAAACATATCTCAGTCAGGCACACTATCGGGGCTGGAAAATATAAAGGGACAGTTAAGATGGGAGGTCAAACCATATTTACTTGGAGGTATTGCATCTGCTCCGGGACAGAAAACGGACTATCTTGGCAAAATTGGTCTTGACATAAACAGGAACCTGCTTAGCACTCTTAAGCTTAACCTCACAATTAACACCGATTTTGCTCAGGTTGAATCGGACAGGATACAGGTTAACCTTTCCCGTTTTTCGATATACTATCCGGAAAAGAGGGATTTTTTCCTGGAAGGTGCGGGTAACTATGAATTTTCTCTGGCCAACGACAGCAGACTCTTTCACTCCAGAACCATTGGAATCAACAATTTCAACCTGCTTCCGGTGCTGGGTGGCGCAAGGGTTTTTGGGAAAGTCAACAAAACAAATATCGGATTCCTTTCACTACAGACAGCATCAAGAGATTCCACTCCATCTACAAATTACTCAATGATAAGAGTTCGTCAGGATATTGGCGAACAGTCTGATATTGGTTTTATCACAACATCTAATATAAACAAAAACTCTAGCAGTCAAACTTTTGGAGTTGACGGCAAGTATGTGACATCCAAATTCTTAAAAGATAAAAACCTTGTTATTGGAGGTGCCTTTGCAGGAAGTATAACAAAAGGCAATAACAAAGGAAACAACCTTGCGTATCTTCTTTATGCTGAATATCCGAATGATCTTCTGAGCATCGTCATGGGTGTATCTGCTATTCAAAAAGAGTTCAACCCTGAAATGGGATATTTAAGCAGAAGCAATTACAGGCAGCTTTTTCACGAATTTGAGTTTACTCCACGCTGGTTTACGCGTTATGGTGTAAGGCAAATGGAGTTCAAATTATATGAACTTGATTTCTACTGGAACGACCAAACCGGAAAACTGGAGAGTTACAACATGGATTTCAGCCCTTTGGGATTCAGTCTGCAAAGCGGTGAATGGTTTGAATTTAATATTCAAAAGAAATTCGACAGTCCGCCGGAGCCATTTGATTTAAGTGATGACATTATGGTTCCTGTGGGTGATTACCATATGACCAATTTCGAAATTAATGCCGGCACCTCTGAGAGTAGAAAACTTTACTCGTACTTCAATTATAACTGGGGCGATTTCTATACAGGTAAGGGATATTCATTTTCTGTAGAGACCGGGTGGAACATAAATAAACATATAAATCTGGCTGCTGAGTACACATATAATAATTTAAATCTTCCTCAGGGCGATTTATATACCAATGAGTTTGCGGGAAGGATCCGTTATGCATTCAACACTAAGCTTAATGTGTCACTTTTTTCTCAGTGGAACAGCGAAGAGGAGTTTATAGGTTTCAACTTTAAAATTCACTGGATACCAAAAATCGGCAGCGATTTTTACTTTGTCATCAATCAGAATTACGAGGAGAGGATTTCGCACAGAACAATGATACAGACAAATGCCGCAACTAAGCTTGTCTGGCGTTTTGCGTTTTAAACCTTTCTGCTTTTTCGCTGTCTTATTGTAGCACTTTAATACATACCTTTGCTAAACCATTAATCAATTAGTTATATTTATGAAAAAATTATTATTACTCTCTTTCGCGTTTGTTTTAATGCTAAGTACAAACAGCGCATTTGCACAGACAAAAATCGAAACACATGAAATTTCTGCAAGCGTTCCCGAGCTTTCAGCATTCCACACTATCATAGCTCCTATGTGGCACAAGGCATATCCTGCAAAAGATATAGCTGCTTTAAAAGGATTGGTTCCTGCAATTAAAGCAAACATGGAAAAAATGAACAGTGCAAAATTACCTGGAATTTTAAGGGAAAAAGATGCTGCATGGAAAGCTGCATTAGCAAAATTCAACCAAATTGCAGAAAACTACTATTCGGCTGCTGCCGGAAGTGACGATGCTGCCCTTCTTCTGGCTGCTGAAAAGTTACACTCAGGCTATGAGGCAATGAACAGGGTTGTAAGACCTTTCAACAAAGAGATGGATGCTTATCACAAAACTCTTTATGTAATCTATCACAAATCCCTTCCTGAGAAAAACTACTCAGAAATCGTAGCCGTTATGGAGCAGCTTATTGCAGAAGCAGATGCTGTAACCAAAACACCTGAAGAGAATCTTGTAAAAAGACTGAAAGAAAAATCTGTTAAATATCACGCTGTTGCAACTGATCTTTACAATGCTACCGTTGCTGTAAAGGAAGCTCTTGCAGGAAAAGATGATAAGGCTAAGAATGCAGCTATTGAAAAGATGCACTCTACTTACCAGAAACTTGAGTCTGTATTTGAATAACAATTAGCGATTATACCTGAAAAGAGGCTGGCCAAAAAGAATTGGTCGGCCTCTTTTTGTTTTCTCATATTATTTTCTATTTTTGTTAATGTAATGAGAAGAAAACCTTATAATAAACTGCCCGTCTCTGCCGCTGAAAAGGTGCTGCCCTTGCTTGTAGGAAATGCTTTGGCAAACAATATCAACGAACAGACTTTATGCGTTTTTCTTACAGAGCTTAAACTAACCAACAGGGATTGGAACGAACTTTTAACATTAGCCGATAACCAAGGAGTGCTGGCAATTGCATACGATGGACTTCCTTGTGATGTTCTCTCAGCATTACCTGGTGATATAAAAATAAAATGGCAGCAGGGTGTTGAGAGTGTTGAAAACAGATACGAAAGAGAGGTGAGTGTGCTGAAAGAGCTTATCTTAATATTCAACACAAATGGAATAGATGTCCTTCTGTTAAAAGGACCCGGAATCAGTTCAATTTACCCACAGCCTAACCACAGAGAATCCGACAATCTTGATATTTACCTGCTGGGTGATTTTGAGAAAGGAAACAATGTAATAGAACAAAAGGGGATTTTCGTGGAAAAAACAAGGAGTGAGAATTCCAGATTCAATTTCAGAGGAGTATCAGTTGAAAACCATAAAACATTCCTCGGAAAGAAAAACGAGTTGGAGACACTAGTTTTTGGTGATGCTTGCGTTAATGTTCCAACGCCCGATTTCAATGCGTTTTTTCTTGCAAAAGATTACATACGGCAATTTCTCTCTGATGGTTTGGTTCTTCGTCATTTTTCTGACATTGCTCTCTTTTATAAGACATATTATGAAATGATCAATTTCAACAAGCTTTCTCAACTGCTTTGTCATCACAAGATGATTAATGTTTTTCTGCATTTTCTCTCCCTTTGTGAAAAATTATTCGGACTCGACAATGGATACAGTGTACTTGTAAAAAGAACAAAAAATGACCAGGAACCAGATAAGGTCACTATAGACAAGATATACTCCGATACAATAAGCAACACAATAAGGAGAAAAGACAAAAAGTTAGTCAGGTCAATGCCTCTTTATAAAAGGAAGATTGGTGAATCCTTTAAGATTATTGCCTCAAAATGGAAATACGATCTTATTTATAAACATTTGTTTTATAACGTCTTTCTTAAAAATCTAATAAATTACAGCTCCCCTTCGTAAATTTTAAAAACCTCAGCAGTAATTGAGTATTCTTTAAGATTGACTTCGCACATTCCTCCTGCAGTGTGCACGTTTACTATCTTTCTCAAATTTTGTTTTTGTGCAAAACATGAGGCAATTACGCTGGTTCCGGATGCCAGTGTATACCCTACTCCCCGCTCATAGGTCTCAATCTGCAGATGATTGTCTGCTATAATATTTACAAGCTGGATATTTACTCCGTCAGGAAAGATGCCGGAACTCATAACCTCCTCCCCTTCTGCAATTATGAGGTTCCTCGAGAGCTCCTTCTCTTCCCTCACAATATTGTCGTTACCCAGATTGACACATGTATAATCTTTGCCGGATATTGTAACAGAACCGATTATGTGAGGTTCTTTTATCTTAACTCTGATTTTTGTTGCCTCCTTGTTCAAAAAGAGTACCATCATCTCCTGATCAGATATTCTGACCTTTATAGAATCATCTCTTACAATTTCCTTGTCTTTAAGGTACTTGGCAAATATCATACTGCCGAACACTGCACTCTTAACCTCGCTTCCATCTCTGTTGAATGCCTTGTAAATATATTCGTCCTTATTTATAAACGGCCCCTGAATTATACCGTCGGCACCTACTCCGAACTCCTTGTTGCAAATATCAGCAACCCTTTGCCGTGTAAGATCGACAGGGTTTTCCCTCGGGTCAATGACAATATATGTATTTCCCAATACGTGGTACTTATAGAAACGGTTCTCCTTAATAAAGTTTGCGTAGATCTCAAGTCTGTCGCAGACAACAAATACTGCTTTTAGTTTCTTGTTAAGAGTTTTGTCTATTTCTCCCAGAAATTTCACAGCAGCTGCAAATGCGGCTCCCGATGAGACACCTGCCAGAATGCCCATCTCTCTGCAAAGCTTTTTCATATATAAATTAGCACTCTCCACTCCAATATCCTCAATATAGTCATAGTTATCTCTGCTGAAGAATCCGCACTCCTGCATCTCCTCTGCTGTCCTTATTCCCGGAATATAGCTCTCCTTAGATGTGACCACTCCTATAGTAATCAGATCGGGGTTTTTCTCGTGCAATATCTCAGAAATTCCTTTACTTGACCCCGATGTTCCCAGAACACTTATAAAGTAGTCCACATTTCCGATATCTTCAAATATCTCTCTGCCTGTATCTAAATGCGATTTCACATTTTTACTGTTTGTATACTGACTTGTATGATAATACCTGTCTGGTTGCTGAGTTATCATCTCTTCAATCCTCCCAACAGTGTTTACATCTTTTGATACCTCTATTACGTTTGTACCCAGAAATTTGAGGATATTCTTCGATTCTGAAACCTTAATACGGTTTGTTACTGTAATAAAATCAATCCCGTTTATGCTGCATATACATTGAAGGGCCTTTGCAGTATTTCCGCTTGATGTCTCTATTACAGACTTACCTGATAGCCTTATATTTTCAATACTATCTTTGAGCATACCGTATGCCGTCCGGTCCTTTAGTGACCCAAATGGATTCAGGTATTCCAGTTTTGCATAGAGTTCAATATTAGAGAGCCCAT
>CAZREC010000052.1:0-15141 GCA_964599025.1 uncultured Muribaculaceae bacterium
AACTAAGATATCACAAGGTCATAATCATGACCGATGCCGACGTTGATGGTAGTCATATTGACACTCTGATACTTACATTTTTCTTCAGATATATGCAGGACCTTATCAAAAATGGTTATGTATACATTGCCACCCCTCCGTTATATCTTGTCAGGAAAGGAAAACAGGAACAATATTGCTGGACGGAAGAGGATAGAAAAGAGGCTATTGAGGTAATCGGAAAAGGAAAAGAGTCCGGTCTTCATGTTCAGAGGTACAAAGGTCTTGGTGAGATGAATGCAATTCAGTTATGGGATACAACCATGGACCCTGCAACCAGATTTTTAAAGCAGATCAATATTGACAATGCAGCTGAGGCAGACAGAATTTTCTCAATGCTTATGGGTGACGAGGTTCCTCCAAGAAGGGAGTTTATTGAAACCCATGCAAAATACGCTAAAATAGATGCTTAACGGTACTAAACTATCATTGCTTGTCTTGTTTTCTCTTGTTGCCATAAACACAATTATGGGAGCATCAAAAAAGAGAGATATTGTGACATACATTCCAAAGACTGTTCCGTTCCTTCCTGAGCTTCCTCAGTTAGTTCCTCGTTATAGCGGTGATATATTTAAACTTAACTTCAGATATAAAATAACTCCTATTTCAGATTTTCTCAGATCAATAGAGTTTTCTGACATGCCGGAAGAGTATGATATCTGGAGTGACACTAAGATAAATCCATATCAGGTTAGTCTGGTTGACATGAAAGATACTGTAAAGATAGACCTTAGTGGTTACTGCCCTCCTTCGCAGATGCATGTGACCTCAGATTTCGGTTTTAGAAGATGGCGCCACCATTATGGAATAGACCTCAAGGTAAACAGAGGGGACTCTGTTTCATGTGCTTTTGACGGGGTTATACGAATTACAAAAAGAGCCCGGGATTATGGCTATTATGTACTTGTAAGACATTTCAACGGTCTGGAAACCCTCTACGCTCACCTTAGCAAAATCATTGTCAATCCGGGAGATACAATCAAAGCAGGGAATGTTCTGGGGCTTGGAGGAAGCACAGGACGCTCTACCGGAAACCATCTTCATTTCGAGACAAGATACCTTGGCAATCCTATTAATCCCAATGATTTAATTGATTTTCACACTCATATCATAAAGAACAACATATTCCTTCTTAATGCAAACAACTTTGCCTATAAAAAGGAGATCGACAAAATACGTTTCTGGATAATAAAGAGGGGTGATACACTTGGCAGAATTGCTCTAAGGACAGGAATTTCAATTTCCAAGCTATGTTCTTTAAATGGAATTAAACGGACAACAAAACTTAGAATAGGTCGCAGATTGAGATACACATAATTTTATATACAATGGATATTTTTGAAAGAATCATCAACGATGAAGGGGGTCCTCTGGGACAATACAGAGTAAAAGCTCACGGATATTTTACGTTTCCTAAGCTTGAGGGTCAGATTCAACCCAGAATGATGTTTAACGGTAAAGAGGTTCTTGCCTGGACATTCAATAATTACCTTGGCCTTGCTAATCATCCAGAAGTCAGAAAAGCAGATTCCGAAGCTACCATAAAATGGGGACTTGGTTACCCGATGGGTGCCAGAATGATGTCTGGCCAAACAAAACTTCACGAACAGCTAGAAAGGGAACTTGCTGATTTCGAGAAAAAAGAGGACGCATATCTTTTTAACTTCGGATATCAGGGTATGGTCTCTACAATTGACGCACTTGTAAACAGACACGATATCATAGTATATGACTCAGAGGCTCACGCCTGCATAATGGATGGTGTAAGACTTCATATGGGTCAGAGGATAGTATATCCTCATAATGACATCGCTAAATGTGAGAAGGCTCTTGAACGTGCCACTAAGCTGGTTGCTGAGACCGGAGGTGGTATACTTCTCATTACAGAAGGCGTTTATGGTATGACAGGTGATCTTGGAATTCTTGACAAGATAGTTGAGCTTAAGAAGAAGTATAAATTCAGAATACTTATAGACGATGCTCATGGTTTTGGCGTTATGGGTAAGGATGGCAGGGGAACATCTGAACATTACAATGTTATGGATGAGATAGACCTCTATTTCGGAGCTTTTGCAAAATCAATGGCTGCAATAGGAGGCTTTGTTGCCGGTCCTACTTCTATTATCAACTACCTGAGATACAACCTCCGTTCACAGATTTATGCAAAATCACTTCCTATGCCTTTGGTTGAGGGTTGCCTGAAACGTCTCGACATGATAAGGACCATGCCTGAACTTCGTGAGAAACTTTGGACCATAACCAGAGCAATGCAGGAGGGTTTGAGAAAAAGAGGATTCAACATTGGCAAGGCTGAGGCATGTGTAACACCAATATTTCTTGAAGGTAATGTTGCAGAAGCTACAAATATATTAATTGACCTGAGGGAGAACCACAGGATATTCTGTTCATGTGTTATTTATCCGGTTGTACCCAAAGGTGTAATCATGTTCAGGGTAATTCCTACTGCAATGCACTCTCTCGAGGATGTTGAATATACTCTTAATGCTTTTGACCAGATAGCTGCCAATCTCAAGAAAGGCGCCTACAAGAGCGAAGAGATGCAGAACAAGTCATTAGATTAACCACTGTCAGATGTTCTTTAAAGACAAGGTTGTTGTGATTACCGGTGCCAGTTCGGGAATAGGATTGGCAGCAGCCAGAGAATTTGCAAAGGAGGGCGCCAGGGTTGTACTTGCTGCCCGCAGAATAGACAAGCTGTCAGAGACAGAGAAAGAACTATCTGCAATTACTGAGGTTCTTTCTGTAAAAACAGATGTCACCATTGAGGCTGATTGCAAAAATCTGATCGAGCAGACTCTGGCAAGATTCGGCAAGCTTGATATTTTGGTTAACAATGCAGGAATTTCTATGAGGGCACTATTTAAGGACCTAGATCTTTCTGTAATCAAACAACTTATGGACGTAAACTTCTGGGGTACGGTATATTGCACAAAATATGCCCTACCCCATATTTTAAATACAGGCGGTTCTGTAATCGGCGTTATCTCAATTGCCGGATTCAAAGGACTCCCTGCACGGACCGGCTATTCTGCCTCAAAGTTTGCAGTTTATGGTTTTCTGGACACCCTCAGGGTTGAACATTTAAAAGACAAACTTCATGTAATGATCTTTGCTCCCGGATTCACTGCCTCTAATATAAGAGAAGAGGCACTGGTTGCAGACGGCAGCCATCAAGGGAAGACCCCCAGGGAAGAGGACAAGATGATGTCTGCAGAGGAGTGTGCCCGACATCTGTTAAAGGGAATTGAAAAAAGAAAGGCCCAGGTTGTACTTACTCCGGTGGGCAAGCTGCTTGTAGTATTGAATAAGTTCTTTCCAAGGCTTGTAGACAGGCTTGAATACAACTACATGAAAAAAGAGCCAGACTCTCCATTGCAGTAGTTTTTAGCATATATCTGCCTCACTGATACTTACAAGCCATTAACAAAAATAAAATCGTTAAAATATTTCCTATATACCTGCAAGTCTATACGTTGCTAAAAACTACTGCAACATTCTCCGCAATCTTTTTTACCAACAGCTTTCTTGCCTCAACACTAGCCCATCCGATATGTGGAGTAAGAATAACATTCTCCATATTTTGTATACCAAGATACGGATGATCTGCCGGAAGAGGCTCATTCTCATACACATCGATACCCGCCCCGGCGATAAGACTGAAGTTCAATGCCTTTACCAGGTCTGCCTCATTTATTATCCCTCCCCTGCCCATATTAATAATAAATGCACTTGTTTTCATCTTTTTGAGCTCGTCAAGAGAGATGAGGTTTTTAGTTTTATCATTCAGAGGGGCATGCACCGATATTATGTCTGATTTTGCAAGAAGTTCATCCAGCGTAACAGATGGATACTCCTTGCAGTGAGGTACTCCGTTTGTAGAAAAATACGATACATTAGCACCAAAAACCGTTGCAATTTCCGCCACTCTCTTCCCTATTGTACCCATTCCAATAATACCAAAATTTTTCCCTTTCAGTTCAAAGAAGGTACGGTCGGTGCAGGTATAGTGACTACTTTTGCAGTACTCTCCGCTCTTGACATGATTGTAGAAGTATCCTAGTTTGGAAATAAGGGTCAGTAACATAGGTAAGGTAATCTGGGCAACACTGTCGGTTGAATAGGCAACTGCATTTTTCACCGGGATTCCCTTGGAGTTGGCATACGGAATGTCAACATTGTTCATACCTGTTGCTGCGACACATATCAATTTGAGATTAGGTGCCGCATCAATTACATTTTTACCGGTCAAAACCTTGTTTACAATGAGAACATCTGCATCCTTTACTCTCTCCGAAACCTGTTCTGGTAAAGTTGAAGGATAACAGGTAAAATCGCCTAGCTCCTCAAGAGGTTTAAGCGATACATCAGAACCAATTGTTGCTGAATCGAGAAATACTATTTTCATACAATAAGAAAGCCGCTGTATCCAACGGCTTGATTAACTATGTTTTAAAAAATGTGCCCAGAACAAGACTCGAACTTGCACACCGGAACCGGCACTACCACCTCAAAGTAGCGTGTCTACCAATTTCACCATCTGGGCGCGGTAGTGCAAAGATAATATGAATTTCTGTAGATTGAAATAGTTTGCAAAAAAGTTTGTAACTTAGCGTGAAATATTAAAAACCAATATATGAACGACAATTTCAAAAAGCAGATTTCAAACATTGAAGATCTTGTTGAAATTAGCGATATCCTTACAGAAAGCACAGAATTACAAGAAAGCTTGTCAAAATACAGCAAGAACCCTTTTGATCCGGAATTCTCAAAACATGGTCACAAAATACCTGTGAATTTCGACAAGAAAGGTGATACTATATATTTGTTAGGCAACTATAAGGAAGAAGATGACGACAACAGTTCTGTAGTTGAGATTCTGTATGATGCATTTGAAAAAGGTCTTGTTACAAGTGCTCATTCATTAAAAGAGACCGGGCTTTTTTGTGGTCTTGTTGAAGCTTGCGGAGTAAAAAAACTTGGATTTGACATTACAGGAGACGCTGAAATGAGCGACAAAGAGTTCCTTTTCAATGATCACAACTGTTCAATATTAATAAGTGTATGTACAGAAAAAGAGGGCAAACTTGTAGACTTCATATTCAATAACGGTATTAAGCTTACTCTTCTGGGACATGTTACAAAGGGTGAACTAAGGATAGACGATCTCTCTTTTGGCTATATAGTTGATTATCTTGAATAATGGACAATGCTCTGCAAAAAGATCGTGAGTCTGTCTCTTCTATGTTCAATAATATAGCAAGCAAGTACGATTTACTAAACCATTTGCTTTCTTTAGGCATTGATAAAATCTGGAGAAGAAAACTACTGAAATTTGTAAAGGCAAATAATCCGGAAAAAGTACTGGATCTTGCCTGTGGAACCGGTGACATGACAATTGCACTGTCTAGGGCAGGTTTTGAGGTTATTGGGGCCGATATTGCAGAAAAGATGCTTGATGTTGCCAGGGCTAAGAGTAAGAGGATTAATTACAAAAGCATCACCCCTCCTGTATATATACTTGCATCTGCAGATTCTATTCCTATGCCTGATGATAGTTTTGATTCAGTTACAATTACTTTTGGAATACGGAATTTTGAGAATAGAAAATCTTCTTTGCAGGAGATTCTGAGAGTTCTTAAAAAAGGAGGGCACCTGGCCATACTTGAGTTTGCAACACCAAAAAACAGAGTGTGGCGCCTATTATTCAACTTCTATTTTCTTAACATACTGCCATTGATAGGCAGGATAATATCCAGAGACATGAAGGCTTACTCCTATCTCCCGGAATCAGTAAGGCAATTTCCACAATATAGTGACTTATGCAAGGAGATATCAGATGAAGGTTTTTCTGAAGTTCAATACTCATCTCTTACTGGAGGTGTTGCAGTACTTTACACCGCTAAAAAGTAGTTAAACAAATGGCTTACAATGAAATCATATCATTGACTGTCTATCTGGTTTATTACCTGCTGGCTATAATTGTCTCTATACGCATAATATATAGAAAACTAGATCCTGTCAAGTCTCTTTCATGGATTATAGTTATTTTACTGCTTCCTTATATTGGACTTTTCTTTTATATACTTTTTGGTCAGAATTTCAGAAAAACAAAGATTTATAACCGGAAAGGGGTACGCGACGAAAGATACAGAAGAATGTTAAGCTATCAGCAGATGAAACTCTTTAATGCTCACCCGGAGTCTGTACCTGAAGAGCTTCACCAGTACCGTAAACTCATAAATCTGAATATAAAGGGTAACAAAAGTGTTGTGGGACTTAACACAAGTATAGAGATATTTTTTTCAGGGAGAGAGGCTTTGGACTCTATGTACCAAAGTATAAAGGGGGCACGCCAACACATACACCTTCAGTCTTATATAATAGAAGATGACGAAATTGGCAACAAATTCAAAAATTTATTGATTACAAAAGCCAGAGAAGGAGTTGAAGTGCGGTTGATATATGACGATGTCGGATGCTGGGGATTAAAAAAGAATTACACGGAGGAACTAAAATCTGAAAATATCGAAGTTTTAAAATTTTCTCCTGTCCGATTTCTATCACCCACATCTAAAATAAACTACCGCAACCACAGAAAGATTCTTGTAGTAGACGGAATCACCGGATTTATTGGAGGGGTGAATATTGCGGACAGATACTATTATGGTGGTCAGTTTGAAGAGTGGAGAGATACTCACATAAAAATCAAGGGAGAATCGGTAGCGGCACTTCAGTCAAGTTTCCTGCTAGACAGATATTTTATTATCAATCAACAGTTCAAAAGGAAGAAGAAGTACTTCCCTTCAATCAATACCTCCAATATTAAAGTAGAGGGAGAAAACTATCATTTTTACTCGCAAATAATTACATCCGGACCAGATAGCGACTGGGCAAGTATTATGCAGTGTTACTTTGCAGCAATATCAAAGGCAAAACATCACATAAATCTGATAACTCCATATTTCACACCTAATGAATCTCTTTTGAACGCCCTTAAAATTGCTGCGTTAGGAGGGGTTGAGGTATCACTTATGTTACCTGAAAAGAGCGACACCACAATAGCTTACTGGAGTTCAATGTCTTACGCAACTGAACTTTTAGATGCCGGAGTAAAGGTATATCTTTTCAGTAAAGGATTCAACCATTCAAAGGTAATTTGTATTGACGGTGAGATTTGTATTATCGGGTCTGCCAATTTTGACAACAGGTCATTAGAACACAATTTTGAAATAACAGCAGTTATATACAATAGTGATATTACTCAACAGATTGACAAACAGTTTAATAAAGATATAGAAAGATGCAAATCCCTGGCAAGCTCAAAGTGGGCAAAAAGGAGTGTTGGTAATCAAATTAAAGAGTCACTGGCAAGGCTCCTCAGCCCCCTGTTGTAGTAAAACTAGAGATTATGATAAGACATAAAGCTTTCTTAATAACATTACTAATAATTCTCTTTTCAGGCGGAGAGGCTATCTCTCAGGGTGCTCCTTTACAACGCGCACTTGTAAAACGGCTTCAATATCTTGACACTCTCAAGCAATCGCAATTATATAAGACAGTATATGTTGCCACTCCGTTTATTGTTTCCGGGGTCTTGCTGTACACTCCGGGAAAGAGGTTCCGTGATCTGAGGAGCGGTTTTGCTCCGGATTTCAATTACAGAGCAGATAACTACATACAGTACATACCGACAGCTCTACTGTACGGCTTGAAGGTTGGTGGCTTAGAAGGAAGGAGCACCTGGGGCAGGTTGCTTACAACCCATGCACTATCTGCATTAACAATGGCGGTATTTGTAAATGGAATAAAATATACCGTAAAAGAGACCCGGCCAGATCATTCGGCAAACAATGGATACCCTAGCGGACATACGGCTCTGGCATTTATGAGTGCAAATATGGTTCATCATGAGTACGGACTCACCAGAAGTCCGTGGTATAGCATTGGCGCTTATTCAATTGCCACTACAACTGCGGTTATAAGGGTATTAAACGATAAGCATTACCTGCAGGACGTCTTACTTGGTGCCGGGATAGGTATTTTATCCACAGAACTGGGATATTATTTTTCTGACCTTATATTTAAAAAAAGAGGTTTAATTCTTGGCAACAACGATAATACATATTCAAATCGGGAAATACCGGGCTCTTACATTGGAATGACTCTAGGTTTTAATAAAACCTTGAATATTATTCCCATAACATCTACAGTCAACCTTACATGTACATGGGGTACCTCTTCCGGTATTGAAGGTGTTTGCTACTTAAATAAAAACTGGGGTATTGGTGGCTCACTCACTGCAAACAGCTCACCGACGCAAGTGGTAAGGGGCAATTTCAGATTCAGCGGACCTCATATAAACTGGTTTACTCTGTCGGCCGGCCCTGATTACTCATATCCTGTTACAAGAACAGGCAGACTTGGAGGCAAAATTGCCGTTGGTTATTCCGGCCTTTTAGAAAATAGCTTCAATGGCTATACAGTAACGGCTTCCAAAGGACTCAGTCTTTCCGGTGGCATCTTTGCAGAACAGCATATAACTCAAGGATTGTTCTTTAAGTTGTATACAAATATTGAGAAAACATTCTTCAATCAGAGTAAATACAGTTTCCTTAATCTGGTTTCCGGAGCATCAGTGAATATAGATCTGGGAATACTATAGGCTACTGACACGTCAATTCCAGAATTCCACTGTTAGGACGTATCTGATAAAGCACATAACTTCCTTTTATATCTTTTTGAGGATATATTCTCTTTTTTTCACCCCCCTGCTCAACCAGCACCTCCCTCCAGCTAGAAGGAACATAGCTCTTTAGTGTAAGAGGAACATCATATATGTCCGGGTCAAGTGTAATTGTAAGGCTGACTAATATTTTTTCTTTGCCTTCTGATGTCTTTACTGTTGCATTCATCCTTTCACGCATATACTTTGTCACGTCTGCAAATGTGGCAATCCAAAGGTCATCTTCTTTTGATTTCATATAACTGAAAAAATCATCCAACAACTCACTGGAGAGAGCCTCCCAGCCAATACCATCCACACCATGAAAAGCCAGGACCAACCAGACATTTTTATTTGCCACTGTTGTATCGATCCACGAATTCATCATTTGCAGCGGAGTTTTGGTTGTTGCTCCACGTTGCCATTGAACATACTCATTCTTAAACGAACCGGGATTCTTGCGACTTGAGCGGTTAAGCTCTGTAAGAAAAGGTTCGGGCATTCTGTTTCTCAAAGCTGGATATACCTTGTAAGACATCTGCATTACTCGCTCATCTTCTGTGGCATACGGGCACTCGGCAGAAAATACATATTTTTGGTTTAGCTGGTTTCTGATCTCTTCCCCGCTCTTTTCTAGTTCATAAAGCATATTAACATCATCTAATGCAGCCATTTGTGGATGTGTTATGGTATGACTTGCCATCTCGTGACCCTGTTTAGCATATATCCCGATTTCATCCCATGTAACGCCCCTTCCTGCAAATACCTCCTGATTTATTCTGTTGCCCGGTGGAAATTCTCCATTTCGCACCTTTAAGTATAAATCATCCATTATTTTATATGCCTCCTTAAATTTCCCGGTTTCAATCCTGTTTCCGGCATCGGTATGATATTCAAGCGTGCCTGTGTATCCAAGATAGGGAGCGGCAGAGGAACGCTCGAGGAAATTATCCTTATTTGTCGGAATGCTTGCCGTCTCTTCTATGATCTCCTTTACCGGCCGCCCAATAAACCTGCCCTGATATTGAGAACCTGGAATTACACCTGTGACAATAAAAAAAGTTGCAGGAAATTTTAATCTGTTCATAATCGGCAATGCCTTGCGGAACTGGTTAAGAGAACCACCGTCATATGTGATGGATACAGCCCCTCTTTTACCAAATTGCCATTTTGTAATATCTGTTTGTCCTGATACACTCGTATGGACTGTAAAAGTACATAGTAACAATGAACTTATACAGGTAAGAAACATTCTCTTCATAATGGTTGAAATTAATGTATGAAGTAAATTTAATAAAGAAACCGCGGTATACAATAACTAATTATTATAAACCGCGGTTGTGTGTCAGATTTGAATTCTTCGGGAATGCCCGGATAGTTTACCTGTGATTTCTATCTCGTTCCTGATTTTTGTGATTCTTCTGATTCTTATTTCTCTTATCGTTCCTTTGACTGTTCTTCCAGTTATTATGCTCCGGGTGACTTTTGTTAATATAATATCTTGAATCACGACTGTCCCTAATTGTTACTTGATTATGATGATCCCTGGAAGAGCCATATCTCGATTTATATTCATCATGACGTAGATAAGGTCTTGGTTCATTTATAACGATTTTCCTTGCATTATACAAGTCATAGCTTCTGTAGCGTTCTGGTAAAGATGTTCTGATTATCCAGCGACCTCTTTCAAAGATGATATACTGATGTCTTGGCACATAATAATATGCATCGATATCGGGTAAGTAGTAATATTCAACATGGTCATACCCTGCAGGGCCCCAAATTGGCTGACTGCCAATATTTATTCTGAATGTTACCTGCGCGTATGTTGTTTGGCTTAACAAACCGCTTGTACATAAAATGGCTAAAAGAATTAATTTTTTCATAAAGAATCTTGTTTTTATTATTGACAAAGTTATGAGGCAATATTTTTATAATGTTACGTAATACTTCAAATAAGTTACAACTTTCATACCTCAATTATTTTACTGCAGTATTGTTGTTCCTATGTTTGTGGAAACACCCGTTGTAACAATAATATTAGTTTTTATAACTGCAACAAGTGGTGATACAGGGGTTATAGTTACTGAATATGTCCCGGCAGGAAGCCCTTTGATAAGAAAGTCACCATTTGCATTTACCACAGAAGAGTATGATGAGGTGGAAGAAGTAGCGGTTATTGTTGCAATTTGACCAATTGGTGTGATTTTTCCCTTGATTGACCCGCTTATTGCATTATCTATGGTTCTTATAACCGGTTTCAGTTTATATGTACCGTTACCTGTTTCAATAATCGACTGGTTAGCATCAAAATCCAGGAGTATTTCATATTCCACGCCTGCTTCAAGTGTTTTATGTACCTGAAGCTTTAAACCGGATTGTTCTGCACTGGGGGTACTCAAAGGATAACTGACATTATTAATCATCACAGAATTTCTTGATCCCAAGATCAACCGGATCTGTTCAACACTGCCAACATCCAGACTACCTGTACCTATCAGCGTATCTTTTCCATTTGAAAAATTAAGAAGGTTATAAATACCCGGATTAACGTTAAGTAAAACCGCGTCATTATTTGTTCCGGTTATCTCTACTCCCACAATATCTACATATACAGCGCCGTACGGTCCGGGCGCATCAGTCATTCTGACTGACAGTGTTGAGGTAGTGCCATTTTTACTCAAACAGGAACTAATACAAAAGCTCCCGGTTAAAACACATAGTAATAAAATGTTTATCTTTTTCATATTGCAAAATTACGCTCATTCATGAGGTAAAACATTACACAATTCTCTGAAAGTATTACATTATTCATCCATTTATAAGTATTCGTTTTAACATTTGTCCCTTTCTGACATCAAACATGAAGAAAACAATAAAAAAGCAGAAATGAAAACAAAAATCACACAATTATCAACAATCATTATTGGATTATTGTTCTTTAGCACTATTTTGATTGCTCAAGAACAGACAAATGCCAGTCAACCAAAACACAGGGGCAATGGAGGCAAATCTGTACTGACGGAAGCACAGAAAGTCATTATTAAAGATATTCAAAAAAAGAGAACAGAGATGAAGGAGGCATTCAAGGCTACTCTGTCCAAACAGCAAAAAGAGATACTTTCTGACCCCCGTTTAATAAAAATTGACAGGATAAAAGCCTTCAGAGCCTCTCTTACAGACAAGCAGGTGAATATGATAAAGGAGAGGCAGCAGAAAGTAAAGGAAATGAAAAAGCAATTCAGGTCGACACTTTCTCCGCAGCAAAAGATGATTTTGAAAAAAAAGGTAGCAATGAGGAATAAAAATGGTAAATCACACTTAAGAAAAACCAAGACATTACGTTCAATTTTATAGAATCAAATGGGAAAGTAGGCTATCACACTCATCCATACAAATAAGAGACCGGATAAATGAACTTTATCCGGTCTCTTATTCAATTAAGTGACCCCGACAGGATTCAAACCTGTAACCGCCTGATCCGTAGTCAGAAACTCTATTCAGTTGAGCTACGGGGCCATTGTCATATAAGGGCTAGCCCTCTAATTCTTTAGCTACTGCAGTATATTTTCTCTCTTTGATACGAGCCTTCTTACCTGTCAGTTCCCTGATGTAGAAGATTCTTGCACGACGAACTTTACCACGTTTGTTAAGTTCGATTGAATCTATGAAAGGAGATGAAACAGGAAATATTCTCTCTACACCAACTCCGTTAGACATCTTGCGAACGGTAAAAGTCTCGGTCGAACCAGTTCCTTTTCTTTGGATAACTACTCCGCGATATTTTTGAAGACGTTCTTTAGTCTCCTCCTTGATTTTGTAAGTAACGGTAACAGTGTCCCCGGCCTTAAAGGGAGGGAATACTTTTGCTTCAGTGGCAAATGCCTGTTCTGCAATTTTAATTAAATCCATTTTTATCAATGTATTAGCGCAACATTACAGACACCTGTGTTCTTATAAGCGGTTGCTTTATATTTTTCGGACTGCAAATGTATGAATTATTTTCTATAATCCAAAAATTAATTACTTACGACCTGCCTTGTAAAGAGCACCTCCAATGCAGTCATATCTTGCTCCTGTAACCGACGAAAGACAGTTTGGAATATCGTATACAAATAATGCTCCCAAAAAAGCAAAAATGAGGGCCTCCTTAAAGTTGACAGTCTGATTATCCGGGACATGATATTCACACTGTGGAGCATTCGCAGACATCCTCTCTACAAGATATTTGTTGAACGCACCTCCTCCTGTTAGCAATACTTTCCCTCCGGATATATTTCTACCAAGTTGAATTGCAACATGCTCACAAAAAGTTGAAAGCTTGTCGTTTAAAGTAATATTATAAGAATCAATCAGAGGAATGACCACATCTTCCACCCACTCTCTTCCAAGAGATTTTGGTCCTATATGAGTATAGAATTCCAGGTTATTCAACTTCTCAAGAAGTTCCTGACATATAACGCCTCCCCTTGCCATTTCTCCGTCACGGTCATAATCCAGACCTATTGTTCTGGTATAGTAGTTAAGGACGTAATTCACCGGCGAAATATCAAAAGCTAACCGGGTTCCGTTGTTGTCAGAAGATATGTTTGAGAAACCTCCAAGGTTCAGGCAATAGTCAAAATCTCCAAAAAGATTTCTGTCTCCGACAGGAACCAGTGGAGCACCCTGTCCATGTAATGCAACATCAGTTGTACGGAAATCACATATAGTATCTATGCCGGTTTCGGCAGCAATTCCAGCTCCTGAGCCTATCTGTGCCGTAAACCTCTTTGCGGGCTGATGGAAGATTGTATGACCGTGAGAGGCAATATAATCAGGCTTGGCACCATGTCTGTCCATAAAGGACTTGACTCTCTGACCAAGATAGATGCCATAGTCGGAGTTGAAAAGAGCATATTCCAATGCTGTCATATTCTGGGCATTGGCCAGTTTTTCCTTAATATCCTGTGGGTATTCTTCTGCCTCTGCCTTCTCAATATTGTAGCTCCATTTTGTTCCTTGCCTTTCAAAGCTTACATAACAGATATCTAATCCGTCAAGAGATGTCCCTGACATCAGGCCAATAATTTTCACCATATAAATGTGGTTATAAGTTTTCTTTCGTTTCCTCTGTTGTCACTCACAACAATTTCAAGGTTATGGGCCCTGCCCTTTATTATCCTGCGAGGGTCAAGGGTTGCAACCAGGCTTCGTGTCTTGTAATCAAAGTTAGCTAAAATCCATTTCCCGTCAATATGTATTTTGTAAGAGGCTATACCCGAAAGGTTGTCAGATATAGTAAATTTCACTGCCTTTCTCGATGATATATTCTCTCCGTCTTTAAAAGCTGGAAGAATGTTTGGTGCTGTTGTATCAGCTACAACCAGAAAGTTGCCAAAAGAGCCAATTGATGCCTCAAGATAATCGCCTCGCCACTCACCTCCGAGTGAGCCAAGCCTTCCATCTTTATCCAATATAGCAATTAAAGCTTTGTTTTTTAGTGAATTATCAATATCCGGCTTTATTGAAAGTCTTGCTGATAAATGAAGAGGAGTATTTTCGTCATGTAGTCTCCATAGTGTTGTACCGTTATAATCAGAAGAATCTGCCGAGAACAGTATTGAGCTGTAAAGAGAACCCGGAGGCAGAATCAGCTTAATATTACCAAGTTCAAAATTATTTGGTATAAACCAAGGCATTACTTTACTGTTTCCCCTATATCCGGCATCATTATCAATCACAGGAGAACTACCACCTCTTCTGACCTTAAAACTACGGGTGGCCCTGTTGTATTTGTAATCAAATACTTCAATCATGACTGTATGATCCTTGTCGTCCCTGATTATAAAGAGACCATCATTCTTTGCTTTAACGTTCGATGTTAGTGCATTTCCCGGTTCCACCCAACTCTTAACCATCGAACGTCCGGTTTTTTTCTTTTCACCATATTCAACTATGGTATTGATATAACGCCCCTTGTCGAACGGAATATCAACTGGATTGAATGAAAATACCTTCTCGTTATCCAGGTAATAATTGTAACTGGCAACAGCCAATCTGGAACCAGTGTTGTTCATCCTGTCCAGTGCATCAACTGCAACGTAAAATGTATCAGGCACAACAACCTTTTCATTTACCGGAGCAGTATAGCTTTTAATTAGTGAAGTTACAGGAATAGATTTCACATTGCCTATTCCGTAAAAATTGACCCGAAGTATCTGAGGAACAATGTTATCTGTTATTATAAATTCACCCTCCTTAACCGGATCAAGCGGAACCTGTATATACGAGTCCCTTATCACAAAATGGAAATGTGACCAACCTGAAGAACATGTGTGTCCGGCCCGGCCGTAAAATCCCACTCTATTTATAGGAAC
>CAZREC010000052.1:15151-17711 GCA_964599025.1 uncultured Muribaculaceae bacterium
ACTCTCCTTTTTTTACAGGAAACTGTGTGGAATCGGGATATATATTGATTTCGAAGCTCTCTTTCTCATATTGCTTCGCCTCAGTCCATACTGCTATTTTAGGGGCAAAGTCAAGAAGGTGCCCATAAACAGTAGTTCTTCCATTAGGATGAGTTATATATAATGAATTACCATATCCACCGGGTGATATTGAAATCCTCGATACATATCCCTCTCCTGCAGAATATATTTTTGCTCCTACTACCCCTCCTACTCTAAAATCAAGCCCGGCATGAAAATGTGTTGCTCTTAGCTCGCCATAGCTTCCAGATAATGAAACGGCTAAATCCAGTGGAATGCGAAACTTTCCTGTTTGCTGAGAAACAGCAGATAATGGAATAGTTATAATAAATGAAAAGGCAAAAAATCTGTATAGTCTGCCTTTTGTTCTTTCAGTAATCATCAAATAAGTTTTTTAAGAAAACATCTTTTTCATTCTGTCGAAAAAGTTTCTGTCGTCTTTGTCCGGTTTTGGTTTGAAATTTTCTGACCCTTTTAATTTTTCGATAATCTCCCTCTCCTGTCTGTCCAGCTTCTTTGGTGTCCATACCTGAATGTAAACCAACAGGTCACCGTTTCCATAACCATTAACGTCCGGTAACCCTTTTGCCCTTAGTCTTAATATCTTGCCTGATTGTGTTCCAGGTTCTATCTTTATACGTAGCTTTCCGTCTACCGAAGGAATATCTGCTTCATTTCCAAGTATTGCATCTGTAACAGAAATAAACAGCGAATAGATCAGGTCATTTCCGTCTCTTTGGAGTTCCGGGTGACTCTCCTCTTCTATCACTACTAACAGGTCACCGTTGATACCTCCCCTCTTTGCTGCATTTCCCTTACCCTGAACAGTAAGTTGCATTCCCTGTGCCACTCCTGCAGGAATCTTGAATGTTATCTCCTCCAGCTCCTTTACCAGCCCATCTCCACCGCACTTTGAACATGGTTTTGTAATTGTCTTACCTTCTCCGCCACAAGCCGGACAAACAGAGGCTGTCTGCATGTTTCCCAGAATTGTTTGTGTGACCCTGGTTACCTGACCGCTACCTTTACACGTTTCGCAAGTATGGATATCTGCTTCTGATCTGGCTCCTCTTCCATTACACTCGCTGCATGATACCTGTTTGTTTATCTTTACTTTTTTCTCTGCTCCATGAGCAATCTCTTTAAGGTCAAGCTTCACACGGATTCTGATATCAGAACCTCTGTTCACTCTTCTTCCTCCTCTAGATGACTGGCCATAGCTTCCAAAACCACCAAATCCACTTCCGAAATGTCCGCCGAAAATATCTCCGAACTGACTGAATATGTCATCCATGGAAAATCCTGCTCCACTGAATCCACCTCCGCCATTTCCGGCACCACTCATACCTGCATGTCCGAACTGATCGTAACGAGTCTTTTTGTCAGGATTGCTAAGAACATCATAGGCCTCGGCAGCCTCCTTGAACTTCTCTTCGGCTTCCTTGTTTCCCGGGTTTTTGTCGGGGTGGTACTTGATGGCTAGCTTTCGGTAAGCTTTTTTAATCTCATCTGCCGATGCCCCTTTTGACACACCCAGTACTTCGTAATAATCTCTTTTAGTCATTGTATATAAGTTAAATACCAACTACCACCTTGGCAAAACGGATAACTTTTCCATTAAGTGTGTAGCCCTGTTGAACCACCTCCATAATTTTGTTCCTGTGCTCTTTCTTATGTGCTGGTAACTGAGCGATGGCTTCATGAAAATCAGTATTCAGCTCCTTACCTACAGACTCTATCTTCTTAAGCCCCTTGGACTCCAAATAACTGAACAATTTATTATAAATAAGCTCCGTACCCTCTATCGCAACAGAATTATCACCGTCGGAACGACGCAACACATCAAGGGCTCTTTCACAATCATCCAGAACAGGAAGTACTCCAACTATAGTTTCTTCTCCTGCTGTCATAACCAGATCGAGTCTCTCCTTTGCTGTTCTGCGTCGATAATTGTCAAATTCGGCAGCTAAGCGCAGATACTTGTCGTTAAGGGCAGCAATCTTATCCTCCTGACTCTCTTCCTTTGGCTGTGCTTGTTGTTGCTCATCCTGCTTATTGTCAGACTTTACCTCACTAATCTCCTCTTTATTTGCATGTTCCTTATCATGATCCTGTACTTGTTTCTCTCTCTTATGTTCTTTCATCTGAATATTTGATTTATTTTCTGTTCAAAGTCGCAAAGATAATCACAAATAATTTGCCAAAGAGGTTAATAAGACAAATTGACACCTTTTCCAATTATTCTCTATCTTTGAAGCATTAATAAGATATGATGTTTACAACCATAGCCGATTACCTGCTCAATACAAATATCTACTCTCCCTCCATGATTACCATACTGGTATTGATTGGCTTTGTTGTCGGTTTTATCAACACTCTTGCCGGAATGGCCACGGCACTCTCCTATGTACTGTTTATGGCAATGGGTATGCCAATCAATGTTGCAAACGGAACCACCCGTGTCGGGGTGCTTTCTCAGTTTGCTGTTTCAACTCTGATC
>CAZREC010000053.1:0-17504 GCA_964599025.1 uncultured Muribaculaceae bacterium
GTCCGGGGAATAGTATTTATCGACAGCAGTTATGGATATGAAGACTCACTTCATGCCGCCAAGCTGGCCGATTGGATTAAAAGTTCTAAAAGAAACACTCTTGCAGTATTCAGCTATGTAGACACAACCGTGGTACTTAATGGAAAACGAATTGTAAGCAGCAAGGGAGGAACCGGATACAGAAGTACAATGATGAGTGAGGCACTCATAAACAGTGGTGTAAATCTCAGAAGCTTCCGGGACACCACTTTTTGCAGATTCGTGGGCAAGGGTGGCACAAAAATAAAAGGAGCAAAGATACAGATACTTATAAAAGAGAATCCGGCCGGGAAAATCTATCACACAGTCTTAGTTGAGCGCAACGGATTCATACATTCGTTGTTAATAGGATCTCCTCTGGAAGAGAAGAGTTACAAGTTTTGGGGAGAGAGAGCGTATTCAAAGTTTATTGAATAGATTTTGCTCAGGAAATTATATCTTTAGATAAAATTTCTACTTACTATGAAACGCTACCTCTCATTAGACTTGTTGCGGGGAATATCAATTTTTGGAATGGTCTTTTCCGCTATTGTCCCACACGGAGTATTACCTGCCTGGATGTATCATATTCAGACACCTCCACCCACACATGTCTTTGACAAAAGCGTATCAGGAATCAGCTGGGTAGATCTGGTTTTTCCGATCTTCATCTTCTGCATGGGAGCAGCAATACCATTTGCCGGCAGAAGGCGTCTTGAGAGAGGAACATCGGAGTATATCAAAGAGATCTTTGAACGCTTCCTGATGCTCTGGTTATTCTCATATTTGTATGTTTTCCTGAACTTCAGCCAGGCAGAGGGATGGGGGGCGCAACTTGCAACACTGGCAGGATTTCTTGCACTTTTCCCGCTTTATATGGTATTCAGCAATTCAGGTCCGAAATGGATGAACTCACTTATGCCATATAAAAAATGGATCCGTCTGGGTGGAGTGATTCTTATTGTAACTCTTATAACTTTTGGCCATTTTCAGTTTGGCGAGGAGATATCGCTCAACAGAAGAGGCATTATAATCTTTCTGCTGACATTCCTCTATCTTTTCGGGGCACTTGTATGGTATTTCACCAGAGATAATATAAAAGGGAGAACAATAATTTATGGTTTCTTGCTACTATTCAGTGCAGCAGCCATGTACCTCAATTTTGTCAAAGTGCTCTCCCCAAGCTGGTTCTTCAATCTGGAGTATTTCTACTTTCTGCTGATTCTTATTCCTGCAACCTATGTGGGTGATATTCTTCAGAAAAGAGTTGCTGCACCTGAAGGTTACAATCCACTCAAAGGGGCAAGTCATACACATCTTATAGCTGCGACATTGTCTGCTTTGGTAGTATGGCAACTGGTGGCCCTTTACAATGAATATCTTATTGCAAATTTTATTGTATCATCTGTTGCTGTTATAATTCTGATATTTTTAATCAAACGCCACCTGCCGGTATACAAAAAAGAGACATATCTGGCATCCGGCTTATTGATTGCCGGACTTATCTCACTCGCTGCTGAAGGGTCAATTACTAAAACTCCTTGTACGGTTTCATACTGCTTTGTTACAACCGCAATAAGTATTTTCCTTCTGATGCTAATGGACTATGTCTCGTACTATACAGGCAAAAGTACTGTCAGCTTCTTCGCACGGATATTCTCAGGAGCAGGCAGTAACCCGTTGATGAGCTACATAGCCTTCGGGGCACTTCTAATGCCGGTATTTAAGCTCACCGGACTTATTGTAATATACCAGGCAGCATATCCGCAGGGTTATCCATGGATTGGAGTAGCACGGGCATTCATAGCGGTCCTGCTTACAATGGCTCTCGTAGCCTCAATGTCTGAGCGTAAAATCTTCTGGAGAGCATAAACTATATGAATTTTACAGCTATTGATTTTGAAACGGCCAGCAGCAATATCCCCTGCGAAATAGGTATCTGTGTAGTAAGAGACGGAAAAATAACAGAAACTAAATCGTGGTTGATAAAACCCTCGTGCTTTCCTTATATGAACTGGTGGAACCAGCAGGTGCACGGAATATCTAATGAGATGCTTGAAGACGCGGTGTCATTCGATCAATTGTGGGAAGATGAACTAAAGCAATATTTTATGAACGAAAATCTAGTGGCCCATAATGCCCCTTTTGATGTTGGAGTTCTAAAGGCAACACTTAACTATTATAACATAACTCACCCTAAATTCAGCTACTTCTGCAGTTGTCAGCTCTCCAGAAGGGTATGGTCCGAACTCCCGCGGCACGGTCTGGGTTTTCTGTGCGAAGAGATGGGTATCTATTTTCACCACCATAGGGCAGGAGAGGATGCCGAGGCTTGTGCAAAGGTTGTCTTGTATGCAGCTGAGAAGCTTGGAGCAGATAACGTAGAGAATATTGTAAAAAAAAGCGGAGTGGGCATACGTTTGTATGACTGTTCAGCAACTAAGTCCGACAAATGACAGTATTAAAAAGACTAAAAATGAAATTCAGAAAGAGTATCAAGATAGTATCACTCATAATATCAGCATTGTTGATTATGATGTTCCTTTTGCCTGTGGTTTTTCCAAGAACCATTTCGGAAAAGGCAAAAGAGTTGGTAAACAAGACAATCACAGGAAAACTTGATTTCAGGAAAGTAAGCCTTTCATTTTTTGAGCACTTCCCGAACCTCACGGTATCTCTCTATAACTTCTCACTAACCGGTTCGGCTCCGTTTGAAAAAGACACCCTTGCAGCCGGAAGGGAGTTCAGTCTGGGAGTGGATATTTTTTCTGTTTTTAGTAAAAGGATGATTGTAGATGCAATCTACCTCGATGGAGTCAGATTGAATATTATCAGAGGAAAAGAGGGCACTTCAAATTACAACATAATAAAAAGTGAGCCCGGGGAGGACTCTCTTGTTGATAAAAGCTCTGCTAAGCAGGATGGAAGCAAATTTGACCTTAACCTGATATGGTTAAAGGAGTGCGGTCTCAAATTTTCCGACAGTTCCCTCAACCTTACCATAGAGGCAAACAACCTTAAGTATAAAGGAAAGGGGGCATTTGCCGATGATGTGTTCAACCTGGTGTCAAATGTAAATATTGAAGATTTCAGTTTAGTCTATGACGGAATAGCCTACCTGAACCAGAAGAATATAAAGGGCAGGCTCAAAACGGGAATCAACACAGCCAGTCTTAATATCAAATTGCTGGAAAACAGGATTAATGTGCAGGATATTGCGGCCCTGTTCTTTGGGGAGATGACAATTTATAACGACGGATACGATATTGATTTCAACCTTAAAACCGACAAAAGCAGTCTGGCCGACCTGTTTTCGCTCCTGCCTCCTGATTATACCTACTGGATCAAGAATACAAAGTTTGCAGGTTCAGCGGAGATCTCTGTCGGATTCAAAGGATCGGCAAGAGACAGTTCAGGGATGGCTCCCGATCTTGAAGTAAAACTGGATGTGAATAAAGGGAAAATATCTTATGCCGTTGCTCCGTTTCCTCTTGAAAAGATATTTTTAAAAGGATCGCTTAAACTTCCGGGATTAGATCCTGAAGCAATGGTGCTTAAGGTGGATACTCTTGGATTTTCCCTCAATGGCGACCACAACTCAGCAAAGTTGCTGTATAAAGGAATCACTTTGCCATTCTTTGAGGCCGATCTGAAGGGCTCTGCGGACCTGGGGACACTCACTGAATCTCTGGGAATCAAGGCATTCAGCTTGGGAGGAAAGCTGGAATACAAAGCAACAGTTAACGGAATCCTCGATCTTTCCAAAAAGTCACTTCCTTTGATAGATGCCTATTTAAAGATTTCGGAGGGAAAAGTTTCATCAACCGATTACCCATATCCGTTACAAAACATTAATGCTTCAGTTACAGTTTCTGCCGGAAACGGAAGCTATTCCGGTCTTAAGATAGAGGTAAATCCGTTCTCCTTTAATTTTGAGGATAAGCCATTCATACTTACTGCAAAACTGGAGGATTTTGACAATCTGAAATATGATGTTAAAGCACAGGGGGACATTAATCTGGATAATATTTATAAGATATTCGGTCTTGAAAATGCTACAATAAAAGGACTTCTGCAGGCTAATCTTAAATTAGCCGGAAATCAGGCTGATGCAAAAAACGGCAGGTACAATAAACTCGACAACAGCGGCACGCTCGCTCTTAAAAATTTTGTATACAAAAGTGACAGCTACAAGTATCCCTTTTCAATACCGGAAGCCCTGCTGACATTTGACAAAGAGAGGGCGTGGCTTAAGAACATGACCTTAATCTATAACAAAAACAATCTCTCTCTTGACGGATATGCACAGAACTACATGGGTTACTACTTCGAAGGGGGAGATCTTCTCGGGAGGCTTTCGGTAATATCACCACAGGTTGACCTGGACGATTTTGCATGTATGTATGATACAACCGCAACAGCGGAGCCGTCCGAAGGGGTCATTCAGATACCTGCTCACATGAACCTCACATTGAATGCCGGAGTCAGAAGCATTCTTTATGACAGCATTAAGGCTAAGGATTTTTCAGGAGAGGTTGCCATTAAGAACGGTGCTGCCGAACTGAGAAAAACAAAAATAACACTTGCAGGAGCAAAATTCCTCTTTTCAGCAGGATACAAGCCGCTCGGGGCAGACATGGCTGATTTTAACTTTACTGTTAAAGCAGATTCTTTCGATATTAAAAAGGCGTATAATGAGATACCTGTTTTCCGGAAACTAATGAGTTCCGCGGCCGGTATGGAGGGAAAAGTATCTGCCGGATACAGCATTAAAGGCAAACTCAACAGTAAGATGGAACCTGTCTATCCGGGTATCAAAGGGGGAGGCTTCATAAGATTAGAAGACGTCAATGTCAAAGGATTTAAAATACTTGGAGCAGTAAGCAAGGCGACCGGCCGCGACAGCTTGAAGAACAATCCCAACCTAAAGGCTGTCGTTATAAAAACAACAATTGCAAACAATATTATGACAATTGAGCGTACAAAGCTTAAAATCTTTGGTTTCCGGCCCCGGTTCGAGGGTCAGGCATCCCTTGATGGCAGGCTGAATATAAAATTCAGACTGGGTCTTCCACCGCTTGGAATTGTCGGGATCCCTATGACAATAACCGGAACCATGGATAACCCAAAGGTAAACATGAGACGCGGCAAGGAGGAGGATGTGCTTGAAGAAACTCAAAGCGATACAGGTAATGACTAATTACAACTTAAACATATGAACTTATTATTAGTACTAATCTACATTCTTACTCCTGCTCTTGTAATATGGCTTTGTTCCAGATACTCCTTTCTTGATAAGATAGGCCCCATATTATTACTCTATTTAATTGGAATACTCCTTGGAAACAGCGGCCTTTTGCCCGATACGGCAGCCAAACTCCAGGATCTGCTGGTAACCATAATGATACCTATTGCCATTCCACTAATGCTATTCTCGTGCAGCTTCAAACAGCTCGACTTTAAAAATGCCTCGCTGACTCTAATTACAGGTATTGTTGCTGTAATCATTGTTGTAATAGGAGGCTATTTTATCTTCAAACCGTTGATTGGCGAAGATCCCCTTATAGGGAATCAGTTCCATAATATTGCCGGTCTGCTCTCCGGGGTCTACACCGGAGGAACCCCAAACATGGCTGCAATCAAAATCATGCTGGATGTACCCAACGAGACATACATTATGGTAAATTCGTATGATATGGCAATAAGTCTTATCTATATGATTTTTCTTTTTGTTATTGGCATAAAGCTGTTCCGTAAGGTATTGCATTCGGAACCTGCAAAGGAGAGTGTGACAATCAAGGATATGCCCGCAGAGATAAAGCAAGAGAGACCATATAAAGATTTTTTTACAAAAAGGAACTTTATACCACTTCTTGGAGCCATAGGACTTTCAGTGCTTATATTTGCCATTTCCGGGGGACTCTCCTTTCTATTGCCAAAATCGGTACAGACTGTAGTTATAATACTTTCAATCACAACACTCGGTATTGCTGCCTCCTTTGTCAAACAAGTGAGAGAGATAAAGATGAGCTACGATGCCGGAATGTACCTTATATATATTTTCAGCATTGTTGTTGCATCAATGGCAGATATTACCAGATTAAATCTTACCGGAGGAATCTATGTGCTTCTTTATGTGATTTTTATAATTTTTGGTTCACTCGCCCTTCAACTTATAATGGCCCGTTTTCTCAAACTTGACGCAGATACAGTGGTTATAGCATCGGTTGCCCTTATCAACTCTGCTCCGTTTGTTCCTATGGTTGCGACCGCAATGAAGAATAAAAGCGTAATTATCCCGGGTATAACAATAGGTATAATAGGTTATGCAATTGGGAACTATGTTGGGTATTTAATTTCGAAGTTCCTTTTTTTATTTGGATAGATTAACAAGTTAATTAATAGAATTATGAAAAGCCAGAAATTTATAGTGCTTATTCTTCTGATCATTTTGGCCATAGATGCCAAAGGACAGAAGACAAAGAAAGGATGGAACTTCGGGCCACTGCCTGCAATATCCTATAACAGTGACCAGGGTTTCCAGTACGGAGCCTTGTGCGACATCTTCTATTTTGGCGATGGCAGCAAGTTCCCGGAATACATACACAAGTTCAATGTAGAGGTGTCTCGTTATACCAAGGGATCAGGGGTGTATCATATTTTCTATGACTCGAAATATCTGTTGAAAGGTATCAGAGCCACAGTAGACGTGAGCTATCTCACCGACAAGATGATGGACTTCTATGGTTATAATGGCTATAATGCAATATATGACGAGTTGAAAGGCGCATCATACTATAAAATTGACAGGCGGCTTATGAGAGCCACTGCCGATTTTCAGGGTAAGTTTGGTGGAAACTTCGGTTGGGCAGCCGGGATAGGTTATTATAAGTATGACATTGGAACGGTAAAACTGGATAAATACCTTGGGGAAGCCAATCTTTACGAAGAGTATGTCAATACCGGATTGATAAATGCAGACGAAGCAACGGGAGGTACCAGAGTGGAACTAAAACTCGGAGTGGTACACGATACAAGAAACCACGAGGCAGATCCGTCGCATGGATTCTGGAGCGAGGCAATACTGATAGGTACCACAGATTACCTTAAGTTTTCCCTGGTACATCGTGGCTATATTCCTATTGCAGGAGAAAAACTGACATTTGCCTACCGGTTGGCATATCAGGGTGGATTAGCCGGAGAACAGCCGTTTTATATGATGCAGAACCTCTCTAGTCTGTATATGAGTCAGATAACCAACGAAGGTCTGGGCGGAATTAACTCATTACGAGGAGTTCTGCGCAACCGAGTAGTGGGAGCAGGTGTTGCATGGACAAACCTTGAGCTGAGATACCGGTTCCTTGATTTTAAGTTTCTGGGTCAGAACTGGTACCTGGTCATTAATCCGTTTATGGATGCGGGACGTGTGGGGGAGTATTACAAGAAAGCTGAAATGGAGACAGCACCGTTGACACCGCATACAATGTCATCCTCATCGGATTACAAACCGGAAAAGGAGACCTTACATATGTCTGCAGGTCTTGGAATAAAGGCAGTTATGAATCGAAACTTCATTATATCTGCCGAATGGGGAAAACCTTTTGACCAACGGGATGGTAAAAGCGGATTGAATATAGGGCTCAATTTTATTTTCTAGAAATTCAGCCTGCTGCAACAAAATAAGGAGGATATTCGTCTACAAAACAGAATGACAAACCAGGAGTTTAATATAGTAGTAGAGAAACTTAGGCCTAAGTTACTGAATTTCGCAAACGGATTTGTGCGGGAGGGCGCAGCCACAGCAGACGATATGGTTCAGGAAGCGGTTATTAAGCTTTGGAATTCAAAAGACCTGGAAGAGGTGAGAAATCCTGAGGCACTAACTATACAAATTCTGAAGAATGTATGCATAGACTATCTGAGATTAAAGAAAAACAACAATGAGAGTATTAAACCTAATCTTAGAACATTCTCCGACTACGATCCTCTTACGGTGTTAGAGAAAAAGGATCAGTTTGAAAATATAAAAAGCTATATAGATGAACTCCCCTATGACCAGATGATTGCAGTAAGGCTGAGGGATATAATGGGGTATGAAATGAGCGAGATTGCACATATAATTGGTACAACAGAGGTAAATGTCAGGACACTTCTCTCAAGGGCAAGGCAGAAACTGAGAGAAAAATTACAAAACAGATGGAATTAATGAAATGAAAAAAAGATAAGTGAGATGGAAAATAAACAAAAAACAGACAAAGAAAGTATCGGGGCTATTTTAGAGAGATACTTCACCGGCGAGACTACTCTTCAGGAGGAGGAAACATTGAGAAACTATTTTTCCAGTGCCAATGTAGATCCCGATTTTAAACAATACACTCCGTTATTCAACTACTTTTCTCAGGAAAACAGTAAGATGAACTCTCATTCAAAAACAGTAAAACATATATTTAACAAAAAAATGTTCTTTCGCTCCTTCTCACTGTCTGCTGCAGCGGCATTAGCCATCTTTACCTTTATTCTCTGGCCTGATCAGCAAAAGGGAGTAGAGATGATGATTGGTGGCGAGAGGGTTAACAATGAACAGCTTGCCATTTCCAAAACAGATGAACAACTTACAAAAATCAGTAATATGATGGGCATGATAGGGCAAAGTACCAGCTCACTAAAAAAGCTGAATAACGTTGAAAAGTCACTTTCGATAATTAGTAAAAAATAACAATATGAAAAAGATAATTTTAGTATTGCTGGCAGCAATTGTTTGTCCTCTGCTGGCAAGCGCACAGTCAAAGCAGATAAGCGAAATCTTTGACAAATATGAGAAGAAAAAACATGTCGAGTCAATCGTAGTTACACCATCCTTGCTGGGATTTATGATTGGCAGCGATGATAAGGAGGGAAAGGATCTGATGTCAAAAATTAAAGAGATAAGGATACTGAATGTTCCAACAAGCGCCGTCGAAAATGGAATCCCTCTTCGCCAGATATTAAAGGACGAACTGGACAAGTTTATAATAAAGGAGCAATTCTCAAGAGCAGTCAGGGTAAATGACGGAGATGAGCTGCTGGAGGTCTATATATCACAAAACGACAAAGGAGCATTACTGTTTCTGGCAAGCTCAACAGCAGAATTTGCGGTGATATCAATTTTCGGCAAAATAGACAAAGAGGTTGTCAACTCTGTAATGAACGGAAGCCTAAAGATAAAATAGATATCTACCAGGTCTGAGTAACACCCTTGAAGGTGATACGGTTAATAATATTGGTGCCCACAGAAGAGGAGAGATCTGCAATTATCAGGTCTCTTTTTTCTGTATCATTATCATTAATATTAGTGACAACCATCTCAATTTTTCCACCTGCTGCATAAAAACTACTGTAGGCCTGATAATAAGACTGTTGATTTCCAAGAATGAATTTCATAGGGTCTTTTATTGTACAAGTCACCCTTATAGCATTCTCATAGTTTGCAGAATGCGCCGACAAATAGTTACAAGTACCGTTAATTGAGTAATCATAAAGAGAAGGGCCTGCAGTTTTTCCAGGAAGTATGGCTCTTACCAGCAAATCTGAGTTACCGGTAAGCTGCCAGTTGGAACTGTTCTGTGAGGTGACTTTCCACTGTTTGTCCCCGATACACTCTATATTGATTACAAATCCATCTTCATACTGGCTTACTCTCCATTTGGCACCTATAGTTACAAGTGATTTGCCATCTGTAGTAACCACATAATTGCTGTTCAGCAAATTCCATGTGTTGCCGGTTGCGCGTGGTTTAAACTGAGGGAAAAAGCGGTCCTCGATTGTATTTTTCTGTTCAGCAGGAGTTTCGGAAAATTTGTTGATTTTGATTGCTATATCTGCCAGAACCAGATTATTGGATATGAATTGCTCTGAGTAATTGAAAATTACCTTCCCCGCCTGTGTCTCTCGGGGAGGAGTATCTCCCTCCTCAATGACACATGATGTGACCGATAAGCCAATAAGGGCCAGAACAAGGCTGAACATTAATTTTTTCATAAGTAAGCTTCGATTAGAATGATTTAGTCACAGGTTTAAACCTGTATCCAATACCTATAGTAAAAAGTCCCAGTGTCCCAACGGCACCGGCCTCAGCAAAACCAAAAACAGATTTACCTACAGAGATCCCAAAACCAGTAAGTTGTATTGACGGACCATACTGGATCTCCTTCTCATGAAAAGTAACATTCCTGAACTGTGGGTCATCAGAAATCATTACTCCTACACCCACTCCAACAGATGAATACATCCTTATATACTCTCTGGTGAACCATGCAAACCTAATTGTAGGTGTAAAGAAAAAGCTGTGCCTGTTGTCGGTGGTTACAACAGAATGGTCGACAGTGCTGTATATGTTCCGGAAGCTTCCGTTGTATGAAAGGACAGCTCCCACCTCAAGCCACTTTTTCACCCTTACCGAGTGAGATAGGTTGAGGGAACCGGTAGAGTATAAATTTCCTTTGTATTGCTGGGCACCGTAATATTCGTTTTCAATTGTAGGTGGGGCCACATCACAATAATACCGTTCGCCCAGAAAATTTTCCGGAAAGTCGTAAGTGATTGGGAGAAGTCCCTGACTCACTCTGAAGTCAAATTCGATAGGAAAGGATTTTTTAATTGATTTACCTGTCGGCTTGCCGGCATATCTGATCCTCTCCTGACTGTTTGCAAATGTCACAAATACCATTAACAACAATGTACTTAAGATAAAAATCCGTTTCATAATTATAGTTCTAGTAACCCTTTGGCAACAGAAACCGTCAGGGTTTTGTTTTTCTGAGATATATCTAAAATAAATTCATCAATCAGGGGAAGGAGTTGTTCCAGGCTCTCCTTTTTATCCATTTTTACTCCCAGACAAGGATTGTTTGGGTAGTCATAATAGCCGGAGACTACTCCAAGAGTCGTGCCATTAACGTCAATAATTGCATAACCAATAAGATCATATGGCCCAGTAATTTTTGAACTGTTCTTTTTTGATTTCTTTTCCAGATAGATAAGCTCCCCTACAATTTCATCTGCGAGCGATTCGGAATATATACCCTCCAGTTTCAGCAGCGCCTGATCGGTTGCTCTGTTCTGGATGGACTCTACAAAAAAAGGAACCGGTAATCCATCGTAGTAGATGAATACCGGTTTTTTCTTGTCTATATCCTCTTGCGTTTCGGGGGAGTATCGGATAACCATCTCGCCCTTTGTGCCAAACGATTTTAAGACCTTTGCGACAGGCAGCAAAATATTTGCTGACTTTTGCATTGATTATGCTTCCGGAGTTTCGGCAACTTCTTCTGCAGGAGCCTCTGTTACTTCAACACTTGTACCTGCTTCGGCTGCAGCAGCTTCAGCAGCTTTCTTTGCCTCAGCAGCTTTCTTTTTAGCAATCTCGGCAGCTCTCTCTTCTTTTACCTTAGCCTCTGTTTCAATAACATTTTTCTTTGCAGAACGGCCACTGAGTTCAAGATCAGATTTCTTTTTAGAAACCTTAGACTCTTTCTCAACTATCCATGCGTTCCATTTCTGATCTGCAACTTCCTGTGTGATTGCCCCTTTGGTAACACCTTCCTGAAGATGTTTCTTTAAAAGAACACCTTTGTAAGATAGAATTCTGCGGCAGGTTTCAGTTGGTTGGGCACCGTTAGAAAGCCATTCAAGGGCTTTTTCGTTGTTCAACTCAATTGTTGCAGGGTTTGAATTTGGATTGTAGGTACCGATACGCTCAATAAAGCGTCCGTCACGTGGTGCACGGCTATCAGCTACAATGATGTGAAAAAAGGCGAAGTTTTTTTTGCCATGTCTGGCAAGACGAATTTTTACAGCCATAATACTGGTTTTAAAGTTTTTATTATATAACTTCCTAATCTTCTCGAGAAAAGGCCCGCAAATGTACAACTAATATATTTAAAAAGAAATAGGCATAGTCAATTTTTAACTATGCCAACTTCTACTTAACCTAAAACTTAAACTATGAAAAACTTCTCTGCTAATCAAGTTGCAAATCATGTGCCAAAGTTTGGTTCTCGTATATAAAAATATTCTCAAAATTAACGTAGATTTTTGAGGTCTCCTTAGGTACTGAAAATGTTATCGTCGAGAGAGCAGGCAACCTATGTAAGGCATTGCTGAAGAACATCATGAACGGAACAGAAGACAAATTTGTAATTGTGTAGAATTTAGATTTTTCATTGCTGAAAACCCTTTTTACCAATATAGATGCCTCAACGAAACTCTTTGCAATATCCTGCCTTGCAGCAAGCCTGTTTTGAAAGAGAGCAAGTGTCCTGCCTGCATCAAGAGCCTCCCTTATTCCGGATAGTGAGTGCTCCTTTGCAAGCACAAGTGTCATAGGTCTTAGTACTCCATTGCTTTTTAATACTCCACTTTCTACGTTGCCATGCACATCACTCGCTGCAATAATGGCGAGTTTTTTATCAATTGCCCATGCAAGGACGCGAGGATAAAATTCAGAGTTATTGTAAACCTCAATTCCCTGTATCAGTCCGTCTTTAAAAAGGTCCTCCTGAAACTCTTTTATATAGGTAGTGTCTACTGCCCAGCCAGGATGGTTCCAGATAATAAAGGCATTCTGTTTCCGAGCCTCAACAATTGACTGTTTAGGGTCCTCCACAGCAATCGGATTTGCATCATTAATGAACAGTGCATTAAAATGTCCAAGAGTACTTTGTTTACGGGTTATCTCGCAACCCTTTATCAGCATGAACCCAACCTGGTCGGCAGCAGATTTTGCAATCTCATAAGAGGTATTGTGGTCGCTGTTCAAGAAATTTTTATGGGGTCTGTACTCAATATGGTCGGTTATTGCCATTGCGTCCAATCCTCCGCACCATGCTTCAGAAACACGCAGGTCTGGCCATACCAGACCATCAGAAAACGCTGTATGTGTGTGGAAATCACAAGCCAGGACCTCGTAGCCCAGAACCTTGGGGAAAGTAAGATTCTCCCTTGACTCTGAACTGTATTGAGGAAAATATACCTTATTCGGGTTCCAGTTCTTGCTGCTTTCATATGAATTTCTGTTCTGGGCACCTGCCGTCAAAGAAAAAAACAAAAATGCAAAAGTGCAGAGTGTCAGAATACCTCTCAAAAAGATGTTGTTTTTCATAATAATGAGAATTGGTTATTTTACTTTTTCCTCAGATAGATCTTCAAAAGAGATATCCATCAGCTTGAACTTGTCCCTCCCTTTTATATTGTAATGCCACCACTCATGTTCGTAAAATGTAAATCCATTTTCAGTCATGATGTTGAAAAGAGTTGCCCTGTTAGCAAGCTTTACTGAATCCAGTTCCATATAGTTATGCGATGCAGCAGGGGAGAAGTCATCAAACGGCGTAGGCATAAGAAGCTCCTCGCCGGTAGCAAGGTTGATAAGCGACAGGTCAACGGCGCACCCTCTGTTGTGTATCGAGCCTTTCCACTGGGCTGCAACAAAATGGGTGTCGGGGTACACTTCATAGAAATTGAGAGTTCCCGCATAGGGCCTGTAAGCATCATAAATCTTTATGCCCAGACCCTTTTCTGAAAGTAGTCTTTGAATCTTCAGAAGAGAATCTGCTGCAGGTTTTCTAAGAAAAGCCTTTGGTTGAGTATAAATTTTCTTATGGGTGAAGTTATTTGTATCGGCATAGCGGATATCCAGAACAACGCCGGGGATATACTGCTCAAGATCTATCAGCCTGTTGTTTTCATCTTCGGCTATGCTTTTAAGATATGCCTCACGTGTACTCACAATGTCGAGCCCATAAGGGTTCTTGTTGTCCTTGCATCCTCCGAGATTAAGGCCGGCTACCAGAAGCAGGGTAAAGAAAACAGACTTGGTTCCGAAATTAAAAATCTTCATAATATTTTATTTTATTGACGATTACTAACAACCTCAATCAACTCAGGCAGGTCCATCCCAATGTTTTTCAGATGCTCCACAGTAGGCACACCGTTCTTGTTCCATCCACGACGTTTGTAGACAGCATCCAGAAGCTTTTCGTACTGATTTTCGCGATACTCCCTCACCTTTGCCATTTTCTCTTCCAAAGTCATTTTTGAAGGGTCCATCCCTATGATCTCCGTTAATTGCTTGTCATACCTCTCCTGACGGCTGAGATACTCCTCACTGGTCACAGGTCCGGCTGCACGGTAAGGTTGCTTGTCCTGTTCACGGGTACCGAAACCCATTCTGATGTTGAAGATTTTCTGGAAGTTATAAACCCTTTCCGACTGACGGATCATCTCCTCCTTGTCGAACTCCCTTCCTGTAACAGCCTTGAATATTGTTACATAGTTGTCTACGTGCTCGGGAACCTTGTTAGGCTCGGCATGTTTTGAGTTGTCGGCAGGCTCGACATCGTTCCAGCAGAGCTTGCAGAAACCGGCAAGGCCGAACCATGTGCGGAAGTAAGGGAAATAGTGCAATGCCTCTGCCTTGTTCTCAAATGTAGGAATCATGTTGTTTACCATGTCCATGAAAATTAACCATGCTTCATCATGCTGTGGACCTTTGTTGGTCATTGCGTAACCACCCTGTTGTGCAAGGGACTCCTTTGAAAGATACATTGAGTATTCCAATCCCTTGTTTTCCATGCCTATGTCGTTCATAAAATTAATATCGCCCCATCCCTTTGCGGCAAACATCTCTTTCTGCTTGCGTACTCCAAGACCTGCTATGAGACCGAACCCTTCGCCTCTGGCCATCTGGAGCAGTAGCTCAAGGGCCGAATCTGCATTACCCCAACTGATATCTATACCTCCTGTCCTTTCAAGATTCAGGATTCCGTTATCCCAGCACTCCATGAGGAAGCCTACAATATTACCCCATGTTATTGTGCAGACACCGTATGTGTCGCAGTAGAAATTTAACTCAATAATATCTCTTGGGTCAAAAACAGCAATATTGGAACCAAGTGCCGCGGCATTCTCATATTCAGGGCCGTCCACAATAACCTTTGATCCCTTGTAAGGGCCGGTCCTCAATTCGAAGTTGTCCACCCCTTTTGCACATGACATATTGCAGCCTATCCAGCATCCATCCGGAACTCCTTGTGTGAAGTAGCTTTTCCAAACCTCCTGATCAATTTTGGGACAATCCTTATGGTCGCCAAACTTGAAGTTCATAACCGGCAGAATATCATACTTTTCCAGAACCCCCATAAGGTGGGCGGTTCCTACTTTTCTCATCTGACACTGAATATCGTCAAGGTCACGCATCTCCTTGTTGAACCTTTTTCCCCGCTCCTGAATGGCCGGCAGGTCAACTACATTATTTATGTTTCCTGTTACCCTTGGCACCTTAGCAACAATGGCCCGGACATTCTTGTGACGCATCAGTGTACCCAGTCCCCCGCGGCCGGCCTGTTTAAGCCTTACCTTGCCTCTCTTCAGGTCATAAAATGTAAAGTTAAGCATCCCCATAAGTGAATGTTCTGCAGCTTTACCGGATGCAACCACAGATACATTTATCTTGTCTTTTTCGCTGTCGGCAAACATCTCCAGAAGCTCTTCCCCCAACAGGTGTGAGTCGTAACTCAGCTCCTGAGGAGCCTCAAAAATCTCTACAACATTATCAACTGCATTAATGTAGACAATAACATCCTTCTCTGAATTACCCTGAAGTTCAAAAGCGTCAAACCCGGCAATTTTAAGATGAGGACCAAAGTGTCCGCCTACGTTGCTGTCTATAATCCTCTCTGTTTGAGGAGAAAGTGCGACCACAATGCATTTTCCCGAACCGGAATATTGTGTTATACCACAACACGGGCCACCTGATATCACTATCTCGTTTTCCGGATCCTGCCATTTTGTGGCCGGAGTTATAGCATCCCACAACATGCGAAGTCCGTAACCTTTTCCCCCTATGAACTTCTCTTTGGTTTCAGGGGCAATTTCTCTTATCTCTACTTTGTTGGTCCCGACGTTCACATAAAGGCTCTGGTCGCTGTATCCTTTATCCATTGGCTTCCACTCGTAAGGAAATGAGGTTATAAGTTTTCTTCTGTTCTTGATATCCTGATAGTTCATCGGTTTGTTTTTTTGTTTTACAAATAATTGGTAAATTTACAAAAATTGTAACCAAAACAACCTGTTCTATGCGAACTTTTAATCAAATCAGATCGGTTTTGTCACAAAAAACAGTAGGAATAGCCGGAGCCGGCGGGCTGGGGTCTAATTGCGCGGTCTCTCTGTTAAGAAGTGGAGTAGGCAAGCTTATTATTGCAGATTACGATGTAGTGAGCGAACCAAATCTAAACAGGCAGTTCTTTTTCAGAGATCAGATAGGGCAGAAGAAGGTATTTGCGTTAGCAGATAATCTCGCAAGGATAGAACCTCAAGACTGTGTGCAGGTTCATGATACTAAAATTACCGAAGTCAACATTAGTCTTATATATTCTACATGCGATGTTGTAGTTGAGGCATTTGATGATGCTTCTCAAAAGGAGATGTTCATTAATTATATGCTCACCCATTTTCCTGATAAACCACTTGTTGCAGGTTCCGGAATGGCAGGGTACGGGAGACTGGAGCTTCTGAAAACTGTAAAATCGGGCAACCTCTACATCTGTGGCGACGAGGAGAGTGAAGTTTCGGAAAACAACCCTCCGATGGCACCAAGGGTTGGCATAGTCTCGAACATGCAGGCCGACAAGGTGCTGGAGCTGCTGCTCGTGGCACGTGAAAACTTTTACAGATGAAAATCACACTAAATAACAGACAGGAAGAGTTTGAAGGGCACGAACTAACTGTTTCAGAAATAATGGAGTTGAAATCATTCAGGTTTAAAATGCTGGTTGTGAGATTAAACGACCAGCTTATTAAAAAAGAAGATTATACGACAACCTTTGTAAAGGAGGGGGACGACCTTAAGATTATCCACCTGGTAAGCGGCGGTTAATTTTTATTGAAAATTTCCAGCTGTTGCCTTACAGACTCCTCATGGATAGCTTCCAGTATCTGCCTTACAAACTCCTCGTCCATTTCCAGCCCCGGAGCCTGTGATACTCTGTCTGTAACAAGATGTTCATATCTTTTGGGCTGCAGCACCGGCATACTGTGCTGCTTTTTATATCGTCCTATCTCTCTGGCAACTGACATTCTTTTTGAGAGTAAGTCAAGCAACCTTTGGTCAAGCTCGTCAATCTCTCTGCGGAGCTCGTAAAGTGATTCAGAATCATCTGTAGTCTCCCGGATAATAATTGCCTTGAGAATTGTATTCAGAAGCTCCGGGGTAATCTGCTGCTCCTTGTCACTAAGTGCAACAGCCGGATTACAATGACTCTCCACCATCAGACCGTCAAAACCAAGATCCATCGCCTGTTGTGAAAGTGGATATATCAGTTCGGACCTCCCTCCAATATGGCTGGGGTCACAAAGCAAAGTGAGTGAGGGTAGTCTTCTTTTCAACTCTATAGGAATGTGCCACTGGGGCAGGTTACGGAAGAGTCCCTTTTCGTATGATCCAAAAC
>CAZREC010000054.1:0-16446 GCA_964599025.1 uncultured Muribaculaceae bacterium
ACCGGCGGCCGAACCTCTTCCCGGTCCCACAGATACATCCATCCCTCGTGCTGCTGCTATAAAATCCTGAACAATAAGAAAATAGTCAGGAAATCCCATTTTCTTAATTGTGGCTAGCTCAAATTCAATTCTCTCTCTTTGAGAGTCACTCAGCTCTCCGTAGCGACTGGTTGCCCCCTTGTAGGTGAGGTCCCTGAGATACTCGTTAGAGTCGGAATAGTTTTCAGGTATAGGGAAGTTTGGCATGATAGGAACCGAGTCCAGACTGTAAACCTCAACCTTATTTGCTATCTCGATTGTGTTTTCAAGAACTTCCGGAATATCCTTGAAAATCTCCTCCATCTCTGCCTGACTCTTTAAATACTCCTGTTTTGAATATCTCAGTCTTTTAGGATCGTCGTATTCTGCATTGGTAGTGAGACATATCAGCCTGTCATGAGCTTCTCGGTCCTCCTGCGAAACAAAATGAACATCGTTTGTTGCAATGCACTTTACGTTATGTTTTGCTGCCAGCTCCAGAATTCCTTTGTTAACCAGTTGCTGGGCAGGAAAAACAGATGTATCTGCTCCCGGAGCATCAGTTTCATGCCTCTGTAGTTCCAGATAGTAGTCATCGCCAAAGAGATTCTTGTACCAAAGAACAGTCTCCTCTGCCTCCTTCATATTTCCGGCAGTTATTGCCCTGGAAACCTCCCCTGCAAGGCAGGCAGACGAGCAGATAAGATTATCTGAATATCTCTCCAGCAACTCCCTGTCAATCCTTGGTTTATAATAATACCCCTCTATAAAGGCATAAGAGGTTAGCTTTATCAGATTTTTATAACCGGCATGGTTCTTTGCCAGCAGGACAAGGTGGTAACTACTCTGGTCCTCTTTTCCCCTCCTTAGGTCACGACCCTCCTTTGAAACATAAAATTCACAACCAACAATTGGCTTTACATTTGGGTAGCTTTTGGCAGCATCCAGAAACTCCTTAACTCCGAACATGTTTCCATGGTCGGTAATGGCAAGTGCCATCTGATTGTCTTCAGATGCACTTTTGAAAAGGCGCTTTATAGGTGCAGCACCGTCTAGGATAGAGTATTGTGTATGTACGTGGAGGTGAACGAAAGGCATTTTTTGATTGGGTATTGCAGGAGTATAAAGGTATAAATTTTAGGCTGACAAGATAGCCAGCCTAATAGTTTTTATCAAAATTCTTTTTTTGATCAGACCAGTGCCTTGCCAGTCATATCTTTAGGAGCAGGAATACCCATTATTTTAAGAACTGTAGGGGCGATGTCGGCAAGAATTCCGTTTTCTACTTTTTTAATCTGGTCGTCAACCACAATGAAAGGTACAGGATTAAGCGAGTGAGCGGTGTTTGGCGATCCGTCTGCATTAAGCGCAAAGTCTGCATTTCCGTGGTCGGCTGTAATAAGAATTGTGTATCCCATATCCCTGGCCACTCCAACAACCTCAGAAGCACATTTGTCAACTGTCTCAACCGCTTTTCTTATAGCGCTGTAGACACCGGTGTGGCCTACCATGTCGCCATTGGCAAAATTAAGAATAATCAGATCATGCTTACCTGTTTTAAGCTCCTCAATAAGGGCGTCTCTTACTTCCGGGGCACTCATCTCCGGTTGCAAATCGTAAGTAGCTACTTTTGGAGAGTTGACAAGTATTCTGCTCTCATTTTCAAATATGGCCTCTCTTCCCCCGGAGAAGAAAAATGTAACGTGAGCATATTTTTCTGTTTCGGCTATCCTCAGCTGCCTCTTGCCCGCAGCTGCAACTACCTCTCCAAGAGTATTCTGCACATTGTCTTTGTCATAAAGTATATGAAGACCTTTAAATTTGTCGTCATAAGGTGTGAGTGTGCAATAGTAAAGCGGAATAGTCTTCATTCCGGCTTCCCGCATATCACTTTGAGTAAGAACGCTGGTTATCTCTCTCGCTCTGTCATTACGAAAATTAAAGAAGATTACAGCATCGCCCTCGCTGAGTGTTCCTAATGGTTTACCCTCTTTATCAACAGCAACAAGTGGCATTATGAACTCATCCGTGACACCGTTATCGTAACTCTGCTGCATTGCATCAACCCCACTGGTAAATTTCTCACCCTTTCCTGTAACCAAAAGGTCGTATGCAAGTTTTACCCTCTCCCATCTTTTATCTCTGTCCATAGCATAGTAACGGCCAATTATTGAGGCAAGCTTACCTGTCGATTTTTTAAGATGACCCTCCAGTTCTGCTATATAGCCCTTTCCGCTTCTGGGGTCGGTATCCCTTCCGTCCATAAAGGCATGTACGTATACCTTACTGATACCCATCTCTTTTGCAGCATCCAGAAAACCATAAAGGTGCTCCATTGCACTGTGTACCCCCCCGTCACTCATAAGGCCCATAAAATGAAGTGCCTTTCCGGAACTCTTCACATATTCGTAAACAGCCTTTATCTCCCCGTTTTCCATTAGCCTCTTTTCTCTGCAGGCTTTGTTTATCTTTACAAGGTCCTGATAAACCACTCTTCCCGCACCAATGTTGAGGTGGCCAACCTCCGAATTTCCCATCTGTCCTTCAGGCAAACCAACATCCTCTCCACTCGCAGAGAGCAGTGACATTGGATATTTGGCCCGTATTGCATCAATATTTGGTTCTCCCTGAGTATAAATAACATTCGATTTGTCTTTCTTCCCTTCGCCCCAACCGTCGAGAATCATTAATAGTACCTTTTTATCCATATTATTAGTTAAATTTGTAATTGCAAAATTATACAATTATGCCTAGAAATAAAAACAGAGAGAGAGACAGTAAGTTTAAACGAAACTCAAAAAATGTCTCTAAGGCTCCCAAAGAGGAGTCAATCGGAAGGGTCAGCATGACAAGAGAGGGCTATGCATTTATAATAAGAGAGGGATTAGAAGACGATATTTTCATATCAGCAAGAAAATTAAGGGGAGCCCTTCATGGCGACACCGTAAGAATTGTTGCCCAAAGTCCCAAGACTGCTACAAGGCGGATTGAAGGAGAGGTAATAGAGATTATCGAGCGCACAAAGAAACCGTTTATCGGTATTTTGCAGATAACGGGCAATCAGGCATGGGTTATTACAGAGGGGAAGAATATGCCTTACGACATAAGAATTCCGATTGATGGTGTGCAGGATATCCACAATGGCATGAAGGTGGCGGCAATTGTAGATGAGTGGCCAAGAAGGTCAGATGAACCAATCGGACACATAATTGACGTTCTCGGAACACCCGGGGACAACAACACAGAGATGCACGCCATTCTCGCAGAATTTGGTCTTCCATACAAATTTGACCCCTCTGTTGAGAAAGATGCAGACAAGATTCCAGATAAAATCACCAGTGAAGATATAAGAGCCAGAAGAGACTTCCGTGGTATTACAACATTTACTATCGACCCTACAGATGCAAAGGATTTTGACGATGCTCTCTCTATTGAGAAGCTTGAGAGCGGAAACTGGGAGATAGGTGTACATATTGCCGATGTAACTCATTACGTGAGACCCGGGTCCCTTGTAGATCAGGAGGCGCTTGAGAGGGCAACCTCTGTCTATCTGGTCGACAGGACCGTTCCTATGTTACCTGAAAAGCTTTCCAACAAACTTTGTTCATTAAGGCCCAATGAGGAAAAGCTCTGTTTTTCCGCTGTTTTTGAGATTAATGAAAAGGGAAAGGTTCTCAACAGATGGTTCGGCAGGACAATAATAGAATCGGACTACAGGTTTGATTATGGTCAGGCGCAGCAGATCATTGAAACCGGCCAAGGGCCTTTAAAAGACGAGATGCTTAAACTTCACTATCTGGCCGGTTTACTTCGCGATGAGAGGTTCCGCAAGGGAGCCATCAGCTTCGAAAGACCGGAGATGAAGGTAGAGGTGGACGAGAATGGAAAACCGATAAGAGTCTATTCAAAAATGAGTTCAGACTCTAACTGGCTCATAGAGGAGTTCATGCTACTGGCAAACCGCGAAGTTGCCCAGTTTATAGGAGGAACAAAAGATGGAAAGAGCGCCAAGACTTTCGTATACCGTATTCATGAGGAACCTAATCCTGAGAAAATAGTGCTTTTCCGGACATTTATAAAGCACTTCGGATACGACATGAAGCCTACAAAGAACGGCCGTGAACTTTCAAGTGAAATCAACAACCTTTTGTCTACCGCCAAAGGTAAACCGGAAGAGGGAGCCATAGAAATAATGGCACTCCGTTCAATGGCAAGGGCACGTTATTCCACAGACAATGTGGGCCATTATGGTCTGGCCTTCGATTACTATACGCACTTCACCTCTCCAATAAGACGATACCCCGACATGATGGTCCACAGACTTCTGGCGATGTATCTGGATAAAGCCAAGTCTCAGGATAAGAACTATTTCGAAGAGAGATGCAAGTACTCCAGCGAGAGAGAGCAGATAGCAACCGAGGCAGAAAGGGCCAGCATCAAATACAAGATGGTTGAATTTATGCAGGACAAGGTTGGTCAGATATATGAAGGCAACATTTCAGGACTTACCGACTGGGGAATGTTTGTGGAACTTGCAGATACAAAAATCGAGGGACTGGTAGCACTAAGAGATGTAAAAGAGGACTATCTTGTCTTCAATGAAGAGACCTTCACCTTATATGGCAAGCGCAGCGGTAAAAAATTCATGCTTGGCGACTCTGTAAGGGTAAAGGTCGAGAAAGCAAATCTTGAGCAAAAGCAGCTTGACTACTCTCTTGTATGGGAAGACCGGGCAGAGACCCCACAGCAGGAACAGCACAAGACAAGGAAGACAATTCCAAGAGTAAACCCCAAAAAAGTAAGGGACCGCAAAAATTTTGTAAAAACCCATGTAAAGGAATTTATTCCTGGAAAGGATTCATAGAACAAAACTATAACCCAACATAAGATTACCGGGTCTGAGACGAAATTCTCTTTCAATATTTGCCAGATCGATAAAGTATGAATATTTGTACTTTCTCTTGTTGAATATATTGGTCCAGTCCATAGTCAGTTCTCCCTTACCCAGTTTATAAGCAATTTTTAAATCTGTAAACAGAAAGCTTTTTCTTACACCGTCGGCCAATTCATTTATATAGTAGTCAAACTTTATCTGCGACCTGAACCTCTCCCGGGGTTTATAGCTTATTAACAGAGCAGGGTTATAGCTTGTACGGGTGAAGGAGGATAGTCTGTTATCAAAAGAGGTTCTTTTAGAAACAGATATTCTTGTTTTAAGATCTATTTCCAGCGAGTTAAAAAGCGTAGCTTCAAACCTTGGCACAGCAGACCATATCAAAGATCTGAATTTCATATCGGCTCCTTGCTGAATCATAGAATTCTCTGCAACAGTATAGTTGCATTTAATATCCAGCAATAACGGAAGATCAAAAAAACTTTTTGTAGCAGAGAAATTCAATGCCAGTCCGGAAGTCTCTCTCTGCCCGGGAAGAATAGTTCTTACATTATAAAAATCTTCATAGTACATAGAAACAGTATACCCGTTTTTATTTATGTTATAATCCACAGAACCGTAAATATTAAAAAGCTTGACAGGATTATTATACTGTAACCTTAACGAAGCTACATCTATACGACTCTCCAGCATACTGCCATACCCTTTATACATAGAACGGTAATCTGTTAATATCGGATAACTGTTCATTTTTAGTAAATCTGTCTGACTGTTATTTGCATCATATGTAATCCATGCATCCCAGAAAGGAGAAAATTTATATTTCAGAGATAGTCCCGGGGTAATCCTGAACACTCCATTCTGAAGCTTCAACGGGAGTTTTGCTGAAATTTTCAGAACTTCACTCTCATACTTTAACGAAGGTGTAACAAATAGCTCCGTAAAAGACCAAGTGGAATTGTTCTCATCGCTGCAAAGAGAAAAATGGGAGTTCAGCTTCTGATATGTGATATTGGCTCCTCCTTTGAGATCGGCAGAAAATCTGCCTATTGGAATTACAATTCCCGCAGTATTGTTCGACTTAACCTGAAAAAGGCTTATATTCTGCTTCTTATCATCTGTTACAATTGTAAGTGTTTGCGGAAGCGATGTAATTTGTGTGTTGGAACTCACTCTTAAGAGGGACCTTTTAACCGGTTTTATGTAAGTGAATATCTCTGAAAAATCATATTGCCTGATGCTGGCAATTTGATAAATGGACCTTGTACCAGTAGTATTGGCAATGTTATGGGAGAATCGAAGGCTTCCATTTATACGGTTCTGGATAAAACATTTTGGTGTATTAGATTTTATTACAATATCAATTTCGGGCGAATTCATAAACCCTCTGTAACTGTTATTTTCTTCGATTATTATATTATCTGAATTCTCTATTATATATTCTGTCTTCTCTCTCTGCCACCTTTCCTGAAAATCATAGATATAGTTTAGTTTTACAACTCCTTCTACATCCTTTTTCAGCGAAAAAAGAGTATTGGAAGATACCAGCAAGCTTTGATTGAACATGTCTCTCTTTTCATCTAAAGGAGAAGTTGCCTTGCCCGCAACATTAAGAAGGTTCATTTCCTCTCTGTTTAAAACCTGAGACTCTGCCGATGATCCAAGAGATTGTTCCTTTATCTCGCCTTTTATATTTTCTCCGGCATTATTGCTTTTTATGACATTCATAGATTGGAGGTTCTTGTTGAACTTAAAAAACAATAACCTTGAGTTCCATAAAAAAGGATATACCCCTGCTCCCAAATCCGCAGACATTATCCATTCACCCTTTACCTTAGGATTAAGCACAAGATTTATCGCTGCATTATCAGAAGAGGTGTTATTTTCCAACACCTTTACAGGCTGATGATTTTCAAATATCTGTATAAGAGAGACAATATCCGGCTTTATGTTTTGAGTTGCAATTCCATATTTTCCGTCCAGAAGGTTCTTTCCGTCTATGTAAAGCGCGTTAATCGGCTTATCATTTAATGTAACCAGACCACTTTTTGAAACATCTATTCCCGGCAACCTTTTTAATACATCCCCGATAGATCTGTCCTGGTCCTTTATAAAACCTGCTGTCAGAAAGCTTAAGGTATCCCCTGCTGTAGTTACCCTTGGAGCCTTTACTGTCACACCCTTAAGCTGAAAATCAAACCTTTCCAGCTCAACTTTCAATGGTAGTGCCGTTTGCCGGTCAAGTTTTATTCTGGTTTTTGCAAAGCCCATAGAAGAAACTTCCAAAAAATGACCATCTTTAAATGTCTCGGGTTTTAAGTTAAACGATCCGTCTTTGAGAGAGAATGTGTAGCTGAGCATATTTTTCCCGGTGGAGTCATATACACATATTTGTGCATTTGAAATAGCAGTTCCGTCATCTTTTGAGACAACTACTCCCGCTATATGTTCCTGAGAAAAAAGTTTCCCTGCCGATAGAAAAAACAGAAAAAGCAGCATCCTTATAGACGGATTATTCATAGCTCTCTATAGCATTCATCCTTTTTTTCTGAATATCTGTACTTAGTCCCTTTTCGTCTGTCACAGAAACTATTGTCATTCCCTGTGAAGCAAGCGAATTTTTAAGGTCCTCGATACTCTTTCTTTTGATTTGCATAAATGTCCTGCCTTCGGTCTTGATGTATTTATTTTTATTTGCCTCCACAGGAAACAAGATTGCCATTTTAGGCACCAGCAGTGAAATTCCCTTACATACAAAACAGAACTCGTTCTTAACATCTTCAGCCTTTAATATAAGTCCCGGGAGTCCACCAAGTTTCCACGGTCCTTCAATCATAGGAATATCCGGAGTATACCAGGCTATCCAGTCCCTTCCTCTGAACCTGCACGTAGCCTTTATACAGTTATAGTTCTCAATAACAGCTGTTTCTTTAGTCAACACCCAGTTTTGCCTCTCAAGAGCCTCTTCGTATAAATAGTCCTTTTCCAATATTTTAGAAATGAGTACCAGAGTATTGCTTTCGTAGTTTTTATATATTTTATCTTCCGATCCTCTTTTTAAGCTTTTGGTCCTTAGAAACACCTCTTCGTTTGAAAGTCCTGATAATAACAAGGATTGTTTTGTCGAATCTGAGTAATTATCATAAAAACTATAAAAAACAGAAGCTTTCACTCCTGCATCGAGGTAGTACCAGTCACTGAAAATTTTATCGTTGTCTACCATGTTTTTGAATTTTGCCTCATACTGAATCCTTATATATGCAGAATCCAGAATCTGCGCAAACAGGCACTGGGAGAGCATAAGAGAGAAAATTAAAGGCAAGATTCTTTTCATAAAGATGGATTTGCCATACAAATATAAAAAAAATATCTATTTTTGCAAAGTTGTTTAATCAACGGTTAACTATGCAACTAATAGAAATTGTAAAAACCAACGAGCTGCTATACATTCTTAACGGAAGATTGTCAGCTGCTCTTAACCGGCACCTAAACAGAAAGTTCAGAGCCGCCGGACTAGATATTACTACAGAACAGTGGGGTGTTCTGGTAAGTCTGTGGAACAAGGATAAACAGACCCAGCAGTCTATAAGCGAACAGACATTCAAGGATAAGGCAAGTATAACCAGACTGCTTGACTCTCTTGCTAAACACGGACTGATTGTCAGAATTTCCGACCCCGCAGACAGAAGAATCAATATAGTTCATCTCACCGACAAAGGAAAAGAGATGGAAGAAAAGGCAATGGAACTAGTAAAGGAATCCTTCAACCAGGCGATTGAGGGGATTAACCGAGCCGATCTTCTTTTTACACGAGACATTCTTTTAAAACTCCTAAACAATATAATCACCTGATATTAAGTTTATAAAAACCGATGCCCCAAACAGGGCACTTATCAAATAATAATAGTTGCATAATCAACTAATATAAAAATATAACAATTACTGAATTTATTATAATTATATGAAAATGAAACGAATTTTCCTGCTTACTCTCTCTTTTCTGGTTGTTTTACAACTCTACTCTCAAAATATACTTACTTTAGAGGAGTGCAGAAGAATGGCAATGGAACACAACAAAAACCTGCTTGTATCAAAGGAGCGGATCAAAATTGCCACCGAACTAAAGAAAGCTGTATTCACACAGTTCCTGCCAAACTTTTCAGCAACCGGCACATACCTTTGGAACGAGAAAAGTATATCACTGCTTTCAGAAGATGCTCTTCTTCCGATAGGTACAAAAATGTCCGACGGATCGTTCGGCTTCAGGCAGGATCAGATAAGCAATCAATGGACACAGGTTGCCCCCGGTGTATATGCACCGCTGGATGCATCAGGAAAACCGTTCAACCCCAAAACCGAACCAGGTAAAATTATCTGGAAGGACTACGCTCTTTTACCAAAAGAGTCTATGGAGATGGATATCCACAACATTTTTGCAGGAGGAATCGGTTTTACTCAGCCTTTATATATGGGTGGAAAAATAAGAGAGTTATACAATATTGCCAAAAACGGAGAGAAACTGGCAGAAATAAAAAATAACGAGGAGATTAACAATCTGATGATAGAAGTTGACGAAGCATACTGGAGAGTCGTTTCGATAGAAAACAAAAAGAAACTTGCAGAAGAGTATTGCCATCTGTTGGAAAAACTCAGCAAGAACGTCAATATCATGATTGAAGAGGGTGTGGCAACAAAGGGAGATGCCCTAAAGGTAGAAGTTAAGCTCAATGAGGCACAAATGAGTCTCACCAAGGCCGACAATGGTTTAAGACTATCCCGGATGGCTCTTTTCCAGATTTGCGGAATTAAGCTTGACTCCGGAATTTTACTGGCAGACAGTGATCTTTCACAGTCTCCAGTGATAGTTGCACTGCCCGACATTGATAAGGTTTTGAGTGTAAGGCCGGAAATACAAGCTCTTGGAATCATGCAGAATGTTGCAAAGTCAAACATAAAAATAATGGAGTCTCGTTTTTTACCTAACCTTCTGCTGACGGGTAATTATCTTTTTACCTCTCCCAACTTTTTCAATGGAGTAAGTTCCTCTTTGGACGGAATGTTTACAGTAGGAATCGGGGTGAATATTCCGCTGTTTCATTTTGGAGACAGGATTCATACTCTAAGAGCAGCCAAGGGACAGTATAAAATTGCACAATACACAATGGATGAGGCAAAAGAGAAAATAGAACTACAGGTAACACAGTCGGGGTTCAGGATGACAGAGGCTAACCGTAAGCTTGCCATGTGCGAGAAAAACACAGAAAAAGCAAGGGAGAACCTAAGATTCGCAAACGAAGCTTTTGCCGAAGGTATTATAAACAGCAGTGAGTTGATGGAGGCACAGACCGCATGGCTCTCTGCAAATTCAGAGAGGATCGACTCCAGCATAGATGTCCGCCTTTGTGAACTATACTTCAAGAAAGCCACCGGCACCAATAATTAACCCATTAACCCATTAGCAAATTAGCACATTAACCCATTAGCAAATTAGCATATTAACGTATGAAAAAATCAAATAACAAGAACAGTTTATTAATCGGTCTGGCAGGCCTTTTAGGAGTAATAGCAATAGTGTCAATAATAGGATATTATGCAGCAAAACCTGAACCTTTGATACTTCAGGGAGAGGCAGAAGCTACCGAATACCGCGTTTCCGGTAAGGTTCCGGGCAGAATAAAGGAGTTCCTGACAGAAGAGGGAGCAATGGTTAAAAAGGGAGATACACTGGCTATCATAGATAGTCCTGAACTTATGGCAAAGCTAGATCAGGCAGAAGGGGCCCAGCTTGCTGCAGAGGCACAAAACAGAAAGGCTATTAAAGGTGCTCGCTCTGAACAGATATCCGGAGCCTATGAAATGTGGCAAAAGGCCGAGGCTGGTGTTGAGATTGCAAAAAAATCATTTGACAGAGTACAGAACCTCTACAACAAAGAGGTGGTCCCTGCACAGAAAAGAGATGAAGCTGAGGCAATGTATAAAGCGGCCGTTGCAACTTCAAGGGCTGCAAAATCTCAGTACGACATGGCTGTAAATGGAGCAGAGTCAGAGGATAAAGCTGCAGCACTTGCTCTGGTATACAGGGCAAAGGGAGCTGTCTCTGAGGTAAGGTCCTATATGGGAGAGATGTATATACTCGCTCCTGCTGCCGGAGAAGTATCTGAAATATTTCCGAACCGGGGAGAGTTGGTTGGTACAGGTGCCCCAATTCTTAGTATTTCAGATTTATCCGATATGTGGTTTACATTCAGCATAAGGGAAGATCTTTTGAGCGGCCTCACTATTGGTTCGACCATTAAAATAAAGATACCGGCACTTGATAATAACATATATGATGCAAAAGTAACATTTATCAAGGCTATGGCTTCATACGCAACCTGGCGGTCTACAAAAGTAAGCGGACAGTTTGATGCAAAGACCTTTGAAGTTAAGGCTGTTCCCCTATCGAATATCGATGCTCTTCGTCCGGGCATGACCGCTATCATACAAAAAGATCCAAAATAAATTCCGATATGACTTTAAATGCGTTTAAACGGGTCTGGAAAAGGGAGCTTAAAATGATGTTCAGCAGGCCGATATATCTTTTCTCAACGGTATTCGTCCTGGCTTTCTGCTATATATTCTTCCTTACTTTTTTAAGAGAGGGAATGCCTGAGAAATTGCCAATAGCTGTTGTAGATCTTGATCAGTCAGCCATTTCACGTCGATTTTACCGGGAGATTAATGCTACTCCATCAACCGAGGTTGTTATGAGATGTACAACCTATCAGGAGGCTCGCGAGCAGATGCAAAAGGGTAATATTTACGGATTTATAGTCATTCCTGATAACCTCTACAAAGACCTTCTCGCAAACAAAAGGCCCGAAGTATCGTTCTATGTAAACAACTCTTACCTTATAGCAGGCACTCTGAGCTATAAAGACATGATGACTATGTCCGCACTGGCGTCGGGGGCCTATCAAAGGGAATTTCTAAGGGCCCGGGGTGTTCCTGAAAACCTTATAATGGGACGTATTCAACCAATAGTAATTGATTCTCATCTTATTGGAAACCCATGGGCAAATTATGGAATATACCTTATAAACGTACTGTTGCCGGGTGTACTTCAGCTTATTGTTCTACTGATGACGGTATATGCTATTGGTGTAGAGCTTAAGAACAGAAGTTCCCTTTATTGGCTTGAAGCGGCTGACGGCTCCCTTGCCGTTGCCCTGGCCGGTAAACTCGCTCCATATACAATCCTTTTCTCGATCCTTGGAATCGCCGGAAACGTCTTGCTTTACAAGTTTGTAAACTTCCCCTTCCTTGGCTCATTCGCCTATCTTTGTGTGGCAACGGTCCTGTATGTAATAGCACATCAGGCCGTAGGTATCTTTATGATAGGTTTGTTCCCGGTATTAAGAGACGGAATTAGCTTTGCTGCCCTTTACGGAATTCTTTCCTTTACCTATGCCGGTTTTACTTTCCCTATTGAGGCAATGCCTCCGTTGGCACAAGGAGCAAGTGTATTGTTCCCTATAAGACATTATTTTATGATATATGTGAATGAGGCCTTACTGGGAGCGAATATAGGCAAGTCAGTGATATACTTTGCCGCCTTGATCGCTTTCTTTCTTCTTCCGTTTTTGGTTTACTACCGACTCAAAAAGGCCCTTATCAATCAACATTATCCGGTTAAATAAAACACATGAAACATAATTTTTCATTTTTCAGTTATATCAGGGAGGGCTTCAAAGATTTATACTGGGTGTTCCTTAACGAATTCCGAAGTATTTTTACTGATACAGGAGTAATAATAATCTTTTTTGGGGCTGTAATAATATATCCTCTCCTTTATAACGGAATCTACAGAAACGAAGCCGTTTATGAGATGCCCGTTGCTGTGGTTGACCTATCTTCTTCACCGGAAAGCCGTGGCTTCCTCAGGAAAATAGATGCTGCCCGTGAGGTGAAAATATCTTACAGGTGCATAAATATGGATGAGGCACAAAAACTGTTTGAATCCAGAAAAGTACATGGAATAATTTTAATCCCTGCCGATTATGACTTAAAGCTTCAGAGAATGGAGCAGGCAACTGTATCTATCTACAACGATATGAGTAGCTTTTTGTATTACAAAGGGTTGACCATGGCAACAAGCTACGCAATGCTTGCCGAAAGTCACGATATTCAGATTAAGCGCTTTAATGCAGCAGGGATAGCCGGAGAACAGGCAGAACAGCTTGTTCAGGCTGTTCCATACAACGACATAGCACTATATAATCCAGGTGGAGGATTTGCAAGCTTTCTGATACCCGCTCTGCTCATTCTTATTATTCACCAGACTCTCTTTTTTGGGATTGGAATGCTGGCCGGAACTGCAAGAGAGGAGAACATACATCACACTCAGGTGCCCGAACATCTCAGAGGAAAGGGTATTTACCGCGTAGTTCTTGGAAAAGCAGCCTGTTACTTTTCTATATATATAGTTCTTAGCGCCTATGTGTTCGGGCTTATTCCAAAGCTCTTCAATCTGCCACACATTGGAAACATTGGAACACTCTTCAGTTTTATGGTACCATTCCTTCTGGCGACAATATTCTTCTCGATGACAGTCTCGGTCTTTGTAAAAAACAGGGAAACAGGCTTGATCTCTTTCCTGTTCTTCACCCTTATTTTACTGTTTCTTGCAGGGTTCTCGTGGCCAAGATCCAACATGCCTGAGTTCTGGCGTTACTTTTCATATCTGTTCCCTTCTACACATGGGGTACAGGGATACATAAGGATTAACACAATGGCAGCAGAACTCCCTCAGGTACGATTTGAATATGTAGGACTATGGATACAGACCGCAGCATACTTTATAATGGCAAGCCTGACTCTGAGGTATACGGTGAAAAAGGCCGTTCATTAATGTGCTAATGTGCTAATATGCTAATGTGCGAATGGGTTAATGTGCTAATGGGATAATGGAGTGTATATTTGCCAGGTAATGCGTCGTAAAACGTGGTATGTCACTATTTATTAACATGTTGTATATTGCAAAGTCGTCAAATAAAAGCGTTTTAAGTTCTATAATACACAGATAAATAGACAATTACCGCAAATTGAGGCGCTAGAAAACTGCTCTGCCAATGAAGCTAGCGGATACCTAATTTGCAGCTTACAAAAAAGGATCAAATTGAAAAGTAGGTGGAGTAGCTCAAGGGTGCCAAACTGTTACTGAAGAACTCCCTTGAAGTTTTTTGTATGTAGCTCATTGCTTACCAGATATAAATTATTTTCATATAGTGTAGATTGAAAACATTTTATATACTACAGGGGATTAACAACTTATGAAAAACTTCAAGGGAGTTTTTTTGATCCCAAAAAAACCCGGATGTTTCCAGCCGGGTTTAAAATATTTTGTAAGGGACAAAGCCCCTCCCATTAGCATATTAGCATATTAGCAAATTAACCCATTAGCACATTAAGCCGGTCCCAGTTCTACTGTAAAGTGCCTCATGATAGGAAGCTCCTTCACTATAACATAGCCCTTGGTGATTGACTCCCTGCGGTCATATACGTTTTTAATAGCGGCTGCTACGTAGTCCATGTGATTGTTTGTGTATACCCTGCGTGGTATAGCCAGACGAAGAAGCTCAAGTTCCGGATAGCGGTTTTCTCTTGTATCAGGATCGCGGTCGGCAAGTAGACAGCCAATTTCCACTCCTCTTATACCAGCCTCAAGATATAGTTCTATACCCAGTGTCTGTGCGATAAGCTGCTCCTTTGGAACATGCGTCAGTATCTTTTTTGCGTCAAGGAAAATTGCATGTCCTCCCGCAGGTCTCTGATAAGGTATTCCGTACTCATCAAGCTTTTTGCCAAGATATGCAATCTGGTTGATACGGGTCTCAAGGTATTCGAAGTCTGTTCCCTCTCTGAGTCCCTGGGCAAGAGCGTTCATGTCTCTGCCCGACATACCACCGTATGTGATAAATCCCTCAAACATAATGTTGTACATCTGACACTTCTGCCAGTCTTCCTCATTACGGAAAGCCAGAAAACCACCCATGTTTACTATTGCATCCTTCTTTGAAGACATTGTCATAAAGTCACCATAGCTGAACATTTCTAAGGCAATCTCTCTGATACTCTTGTCGGCATAACCCTCCTCTCTAGTCTTTATGAAGTATGCATTCTCTGCAAAACGGGCAGAATCAAAAAGTACCTTTACACCGTATTTTTTTGCCAGTGAAGAGACTCCCTTAACGTTAGCCATAGAAACCGGTTGCCCTCCAGCGGTATTGTTGGTAATAGTAACCACGATGCACGGGATTCTCTCTTTAGGATATTTTTTTAGCACATCTTCCAGCTTGTTGAGATCCATATTACCCTTAAACGGAAGTTCGATGGTTGTATCCTTTGCCTCTTCAATTGTACAATCAATAGCATGCGCCTTACGGAACTCTATGTGCCCCTTTGTTGTGTCGAAGTGTGAATTCCCCGGGAGAACATCATCGGCCTTAATAATAGAGGAAAAAAGCACGTTTTCGGCCGCTCTACCTTGATGTGTCGGAAGAAAGTACGGGAATCCTGTAATATCCTTAATGCTCTCCTTTAAATTGTAGTAAGACCTTGCGCCGGCATAACTTTCATCGCCCTCCATCATAGCCGCCCATTGTTTGTCACTCATGGCACCTGTACCCGAATCGGTAAGAAGGTCTATAAAAACATAGTCGCTTTTAAGGTTGAAAAGGTTGTACTTAGCATCTTTCATCCAATTTTCCCTCTCTTCTCTTGTACTCTTTTTAATGGTCTCTACCATTTTAATTTTAAAGGATTCTGCAAAAGGAAGTTTCATTTTATTATCAATTTTGAATATTTTGCTACAAAGTTAATAATATAATGCAGAAAAGCTGACCAAATATTCTGTTTTTGTTGCTGGCAATAATAACTGATAACAGTATAAGGAGTCGAACTGCCAGTTGTTTTAACATGTTGCTCATATTAAGGCAGATAGAAAATGTTTTTGTAAACAACTGATAAACTGCAATATCTTATTTTAACTGGCAGATAAAGTTTGAAGTTTCCCACATGGTTAAGTACAACATTATCAGTATGTAAGTAGGAGTTTATTTGTCTTTTTTCGTTTACAATGACTCTGGCAGCTGTATTAGTAATTATCACATATTAAGCTATATACATATTAGTCTAATAATCAGTCGTTTTTGTAAGTACCAGTAAATAAAGAAAGTACTAACAAAGCTGGCAGGTCGCCTGCCAGCTTTGTTAGTATATAAGTGGTAATTAGAAACTTACATATCTGTCTATTAATCACTTATTTGCTAGTTGCGCTGCCAGCACAATTAGCAAATACCTAATTTGCAGCTTAATATAAAAATTATATGGATGCAAATCTTGCCGACACTTTGCAACAGTTTTTAGCAAATTCTTTTCTATAAGACACTTACAGGATTTTCGTCGGTTAGAATTATAAAAAATATCTTGCCATTATTTGTATTTCAATGTAAATCATCGTGTTGCTAAAAACTACTGCAACGTTAGCTTCTTAA
>CAZREC010000055.1:0-16390 GCA_964599025.1 uncultured Muribaculaceae bacterium
GTACGCGATGCGGAAAATGTCTGCCGGTTTGTCCGGAGAGTGCCATATATAAAGTATTACCTTCTTCATATTCCGATCCTGTCATAAATCCTTCTCTGTGTAATAGTTGCGGGATATGTGCGCCTCTTTGTCCGCAAAATGCTATTAATGCTGATATATACAAGGCAGAGATTGATCAAAAAAAATGTTATAGATGTGGAAAATGTGAGGATATTTGCCCTTTGAATGCAATTGAGAATGGCTAAATAAATATGAAAAAACTTAAAATTCCGCACACTTTCGTAATAATTTTTGCATTGATAGTAATCAGTGCCCTTGTTACATTTTTTGTTCCCGGGGGGGAGTATATTAAAAAGAGTGTCATTGAGAATGGCACCGAGATAAAGACAGTAGAATTCAAGTATGTGGAAAATAATCCTCAGAGCTGGCAGATACTGTCGGCATTCTATTCGGGATTTACCAGGCAAGCGGGAATAATTGTTTTTATACTTGTAATAGGTGCGGCATTTTGGGTGGTGAATTCCTGCAAGGCTATAGATGCCGGTATCTTTTCTTTCCTCAGGTTTACAAAAAAGCTTGAAAGCAACAGGCTACTAGGGCGAATTGGTGTCAATAACATTGTAATTATATTGATAATGACAATGTTCAGCTTGTTCGGGGCAATATTCGGAATGAGTGAGGAGACTATAGCTTTTACAATAATTCTGATACCTCTTGCAATTTCCATGGGCTACGACTCCATTGTTGGAATAGCAATGGTTTATGTGGCGGCCCATGTCGGCTTTGCCGGGGCAATCCTTAATCCATTCACTATAGGAATTGCACAGAGTATAGCAGGATTGCCACTATTCTCTGGAATAGAGTATCGTTTCTTCTGCTGGCTGGTTCTTACCACTGTAACAATAGTAATTGTGCTTATCTACGCAAACAGAGTAAAGAAAAATCCTGAAAGATCCTCACTGTTCAATGAAGACTCGTACTGGAGAGAAAAGAACAGCGAACGGTCGGAGGTAATTGATTACTATACCCCTAAATCTTCATGGGTTAGTTATTATATCGCGCTTATTGCATTAGTCGGGTTCTCGGTGTTTTATCCTCATACTACAATTAAAATCGGAAACAGCTCTGCCGATATTCCCCTCTTTATTCCAGGCCTCACAGCTCTTTTTGCAATTTTTGGATATCTGGCCCTTAAAAAATCGATGCATTTCTATGTACTGACGCTTCTCTTCTTTACGATAATCTTCCTCATAGCCGGCGTTATGGGATACAGCTGGTACATTTCAGAAATTTCTGCACTGTTTCTGGCCCTGGGTATACTTAGTGGAATAGCAGCCGGCTATAGTTCGAATGAGATTGTAGCAAAGCTGACAGAAGGGGCTAAGGATATTCTCTCTGCTGCCCTGGTTGTTGGACTGGCTGCCGGAATAGTAGTCATTCTGCAGGAGGGAAAGGTTATTGACACTCTCCTCTACAAGATGTCGCTGGCTATGAACGAAGCCGGAAAAGTAAGTTCCCTGGGGTTAATGTATGCAATTCAGACTATGATCAATATTGTAATTCCATCTGCCAGCGCAAAAGCTGCCATAACAATGCCCATAATGGCTCCATTCTCAGATCTTATTGGCGTATCACGACAGGCGACAGTTCTGGCTTTTCAGTTTGGTGATGGCTTTACAAACATGATAACTCCCACATCTGGTGTACTCATAGCAGTCCTTGCAATCGGAAGGGTTCCTTATGGCAAGTGGTTTAAACTGATACTGCCTTTTATACTGATTCTTACGATTTTGGGGTTCCTTCTGCTGTTGCCTACAATATACATGAATCTGAACGGCTTTTAAATAGGTCTTTCAGCTTTGTAGACTCCGTAATTCTTCGAATCTTCATCAATGGAAATCCTCGATGGCGGTGTTAGTGACTGTACCCCGGCAGACTTAGCCGGTAAAGAGGGATATTGCCCTGTAGTGATAAATGTAAGAGCTGCCTTTAGCCAATCCTCCTGAAGGCCGAAATCGTGATACAGGTCATCAGGTCTGTCGTGGTTAGGGACGATTCCGTTTTCGTAATGTCCCGAACCTTCGCTGTTAACGCTAAAGAATGCAATAGGCAGAAAAACGTACACCGGGTTTGTCTGGTTATCTTCAGGATAAAACCACACATACATTCCGTTAGGTTTGCCATAAGTAGTCTTGCCTATCTGAATGACGCTCATAAGAGGCTTTAATCCATTCAGGATAACTTCGCTTGCAGATGCAGTTCCCTTGCTTGTAAGTATTATAATTCTTTTGAGATCCAACGAATTCGCTACTCTTTTAACTATTGTCATTGTTTTCTGGTCATTGTCATATTGCGCAAGTTTGTCGTTATGTTCGCGGCGGGCAATGATTTTACCCTCTGCACTAGCGGGAGCAATATAATTAGCAAGTAATGAAGTGGCTTGTCCATCACCTCCTCCGTTATATCTTAAATCAAGTACAAGTTCCTGAATATTTGCAGCCTTGAACGTGGCCATGGCATTATCTATGTCTGATAACATACCGGCTTTGAATGAATAGTAATGGAAATACCCAACCGGGTATGGAAGGTTTGGAAAGTCGGTATTTTTTATAACCATAGTTTTAAGTGCCGACCTTGTGCTTACTTCACGAGCTGTGGCGGTAAATGTCGTAGATGTACCATTGTAATCTTTAAATGTGAAAGAATTTGTTGTTTGAGCAAGAGTAGAATTAAACGTATTTGCTGCAACAAGGTCCATGACCGGTATATTGTTCAGGTGAGTGAGCTGGTATCCTCTTTTCACCCCTTTTTCTGATAAGGGTGAGTTGTCAAAAATGTACCTTACCCTTATACTATAATCGTTATAATATTCAATTGGCTGGCTGAAGCTTGCTCCATATGTAAGATATACTCCTGTTTCCGAAGAGAGATAATCTGCCCCTGACATCATCCATGACCATCTGTCCTGCGACACAAGAAGAGTGTCAAAATAAGAGTAAATAGTGGTTATGGGCTTTGGATTAATGTTCTTTGGCATATCCTTATACCAGTAATAAACATCGTTCATCAATTCATATAAATATGTCTTAGCCTTAGTCAGTTCCGGGTTTGGATCTGTCTCTGGTAAAGGATCAGGTTGTTTTTCGCATGATGCAATAAATATCACAACAGTAGCTGTCAGGAATAAAAATGCAGCTTTTTTGATAATTCTGTTCATTGTTATATAATTTTCATCCAAAATTAAACAATTTAAAATAATTATTGTTAATAGAAATATCAATATTAGATTATAATTTTAAAATACAATATATTATGAGAGATTTAGCATCAATTGAAACAAAAAACATTTTTGCTTCTAAAGGTAATCCTTTGACTTTGCTGGGTAAACAGATTGAAGTTGGTGATACTGCTCCTGAGATAGTGGCTTCTGACAACTCATTAAAGGATGTTAAGCTGTCGGACTTTCTTGGAAAGGTTGTTGTTTTGAGTGTTTTTCCATCTATAGATACACCGGTTTGTGCTACACAGACAAGGACGTTTAATAAAAAGGCAACGGAATTATCGGGAGATGTGGTTATTCTGACTATCTCCAAGGATTTGCCGTTTGCACTCGGACGTTTCTGTGCAGCAGAGGGTATAAGCAACATTCACACACTGTCCGATTACAAGTTTTCAAGGTTCGGTCTGGAGTATGGATTTTTAATAAAGGAAAATCAGCTTCTTGCCAGAGGCGTGGTTGTTGTGGATAAGAAGGGAGTGGTCCGGTATAAGGAGATAACAAAGGATATTATTGAAGAACCGAATTACGATAAGGCAATAGAGGTAATTAAGGAGCTTTTATAGAGTTTGTTTCATATGATGTGAGGAGAGGGCCGCTATTTGCTGCCCTCTCTTGTTTTTTTCACTGTTATATGAATCGTGACACAGATACCTACTATCACAAGGAAAATTCTCATATGCAGATTTTCTGTTGCGAACAATATGCTTGATATCAATGTAATCCATAGAATAGCGATGGTCCTTAATTTAAGTCGCAGTGGTATCCCTTTCTTTGAAAGATAATCTTGAATATACGGACCAAGATATCTGTTTCTTAGCAGCCATTTCAATCTTTTCTGTGAGGAATTCATGTAGAAATATACTGCCAGGAGCAAAAATGGTGTTGTAGGCAGCAGAGGCAAAAAGATGCCGATTGTACCTATCACTACAAAAAATGAAGCAAGAGCGATATAAATATGTTTTTTCAAGAGTTTTATAAGAGGAATCTTTTTTATATTTGCAAATATACTACTTAACTATGAATTCTTTTGCTTCGATTGTAGAGAGCATCAGTGCTTTTCTATGGGGTTGGCCAATGATTGCTCTTTTATTTGGAACCCACATTTATCTTACTGTTATTTTAAAATTTCCTCAAAGGAAAATATTTACTGCAATAAAACTCTCTGTCACCAAAGACAAAGATGGCAGTGGTGATGTCAGTCAGTTTGGTGCTCTTGCAACTGCCCTGGCTGCAACAATTGGAACGGGAAATATTGTAGGCGTGGCCACAGCTGTCGCTCTTGGAGGGCCGGGAGCAGTATTGTGGTGCTGGCTCACCGGGGTTCTGGGAATAGCGACCAAATATTCAGAGGGTCTGCTTTCAATCAAATACAGGGTGAAAACTTCTGACGGAACAATGCTCGGGGGGCCGATGTATGCATTGGAACGTGGATTGAACATGAAGTGGCTGGCTGTCATTTTCTGCATTTTTACAGCTGTGGCGGCTTTCGGAATTGGCAACTCTGTTCAGGCCAACTCAATAGCAATGATAGTAAATGAGACGTATGCAATACCTACATACATCACAGGTATTCTTCTAAGTATATCTACAGCATTGGTCATACTGTTCGGAATAAAGGGAATAGCAAGAGTATGCGAAATGCTGGTACCTTTCATGGCAATATTTTATATACTTGGCTGCCTGTTTATACTATATTTGAACGCTCCTTTTTTAAAGGAAACATTTGTACTGATATTTGAATCGGCTTTTAATGCAAAAGCCGCCGGAGCAGGGTTTGTTGGAACTACTATTATGATGGCTGCCCGTTTTGGGATAGCCCGGGGACTATTCTCAAACGAATCAGGTTTGGGATCTGCGCCAATCGTTGCAGCTGCGGCAAAGACCCGTAACCCTGTCCGTCAGGCGCTTGTCTCTTCTACCGGTACATTCTGGGATACTGTTGTTGTTTGTGCAATGACGGGTCTGGTAATTGTAAGCACAATTATCGCTTATCCGGAAATTGACCACACACAGGGAGCCGCCCTCACAAAGGTTGCATTTTCTAAAGTTCCGTTTGGTTCTGTAATTCTGACTATCGGTATTCTTACATTTGCTTTCTCTACAATTCTGGGCTGGAGTTATTATGGTGAGAAGGCAGTAGAATATCTGGGCGGGAAAAAGTATATTCTTGCCTACCGTATTGTCTGGATTATTGTAGTGTTTCTTGGGTCAGTTGTCAATCTTGCACTTATATGGAACATAGCTGACAGCATGAATGCACTTATGGCAATACCAAATCTGATAGCTATTCTGTTGCTCTCAAAAGTACTTGTAAAGGAGACAAAGAAATATCTTTGGTCAGGCAATCTGGATATGGCAGATACAGAAGAGATCCCTACAATTATCAAGTAGAGATCTCCTTTATTCATTATTGTTTTATAATTCTTATTTTACCGAAAGGTAGTTGTACTTTTTACCATAATCACGCATCTGCTGTAGAAAATCTGTAGGATATTCAATTTTGTAATCGATAACCTTGCCATCTTTTTCAATAGGAACTATCTCAGGATTTATGAAGCCACCGTATGGTTTAAGGTTAAGAGCTGCGTACCTGTCTTTCAGCTCTTTATGAAGTATTGGGTCTATATTCACCCCATAAGTTGTTACAAGGCTTTTGCCGGCAGCGTAGTCACCTTCCGATTTTATGCGTTGCAGCTCCTTAAGAAGCTCACCAAACAGTGTGCGTAGCTTCTGGTAATCGTTTATTACAAAGTATGTCTTGCCATCTTTAACCTTCTTCTCAATAACGTTGTCGTTTTTCCCTTTCTCGTAGCACCACTCCGATATCATCTTGCGTCCCTGCATGTGAGCCTGTGTGACAGTTTTGCCAAGATCTATCCTTACAAACTGAGTGAAGATTCCGTTACGTATGTATGAAATATACTCAGATTTATATGCTTCGGCATTTGGAACTATTCCCAACTCTATCAGTTTAGGGTCAGCCAGATAGTACAGGGCAAAAAGATCTGCACGAGACTCCTCAAGTGTCGAACTGAAGTCCTTAAGCGCATTTGAAGATACCCCCTCTTTAAGCTGTCCAGAACCATGTCCCAGACACTCATGAAGGTCTGTGTGAAGATTTCCTGTAAGTGTTCCGTAATCCTTTATAAGTGCAATTTCTGCCTCATCCCATGAAAACTCGTTTGTCATATTTTTAGGGGACTCTTCAGCCGCCTTAGCATATGCTTCAGTAATGTTTGCAACAGTAACCGATTTTGAACCATGTTCCTTACGTATCCAGTCTGCATTCGGAAGGTTTATTCCAAGAGGAGAAACAGGATAACAGTCACCACCAAGCTGAACAGCCGATATTACCTTTGCAGAGACCCCTTTAACCTCTTTTTTCCTGTACTCTGGACTGACGGGAGAGTTGTCCTCGAACCATTGTGCATTGTCACTTATTATCTGAGTCCTCTTTGATGCCTCAATATCTTTGATGTTAACCATAGACTCCCATGTAGCCTTCATCCCCATAGGATCATTGTAATTCTCTATAAAACCGTTTATAAAATCTACCTGGGAACCTGTGTCATTTACCCAGGCGATATTGTATTCATCCCATGTCTTAAGGTCACCGGTTTTGTAGTACTGAATAAGAAGATTAATGTATTTTTTCTGTGTGTCATTCTCAGCAACCAAAGCAGCCTTTTCCAGATGGAAGATTATTTTTTCAATTGCCGGACCATAAAGGCCATCAGATTTGTAAACGTCCTCATATATCTTACCATCTTTTTTCACAAGTTTTGAGTTGAGCCCGTATGATATGGGTTGAGTATCTTTGGGATTCTCCATTTTGGCATAAAAAGCCTCGGCCTCTTTTTTGTCAACGCCATCATAGAAATTTACTGCACTTCCAAGAAGAAGGTCACCTTTTTCTGTAATGTTCTTTCTTTGAGGATACAAAGAAGGATCATACAGAATTGGAATAATTTCTGCAACGAGTGAATCCTGTCCTGTTTTTATCATCAGATCCTTGAAAAACTCCTGACTGCAAGCCGGAATAATCTTGTCCTCTGCATAGTGGTGATGAATACCGTTACTGAAGAAAACGCGTTTGGCATATACCATAAAATTTGTATACTCCTCGTTGTTTTTGTCTCCCTGATGACTGTCAAGAATGGTTTCCAGAACTTTACGGATCTTTAACCCATATTTGAAGTTTTGGTCCCAGAATATATCCCTGCCACTTTTGGCAGCTTCGCTCAGGTGATAGATGTACTCTTTCTGCATAAGAGTCAAAGAATCCCATCCCGGAACCTGATAACGGATAACCTTGATATCGGCAAATTCATCTGCCAGATACTTGAAAGGTTCCTCTTTAACCTCTTTCGGACCATTCTGGCAAGAATTTGCAAAGAGTCCGAATGCGCTTGCTAATAGCATAATTTTATAGACGTTCATGTTAATTAAATTTTGACAAATATATGGTTTTTTGGCTAAATTTGCCCGATCTGGTCTTTAACCAAAATTACTATATATAATGCAAGGTATTTACACAATATTACTTCTGGTTGTAGCTAACATTTTTATGACAATAGCGTGGTACGGACATCTTAAACTGCAACAAAACGGTATGATTGGTAACTGGCCCTTGTACGGAGTAGTACTCTTCTCCTGGATGATTGCACTGGTAGAGTATTCATTCCAGGTACCGGCAAACAGAATTGGTTACATTGGAAACGGAGGCGTTTTTACTTTAATGCAATTAAAAGTCATTCAGGAAGTTATTACTTTAGTTGTCTTCGTAGTCTTTACTTCACTTCTCTTTAAAGGAGAAGTCCTTCAGTGGAATCACTTTGCGGCTTTTGTCTGCCTTATACTGGCCGTATTTTTTGTCTTTATGAAGTAGTCAGGAAAATAAGTACATTTGTTAAAATTAACAGAAATTCACCGGATGAGAAGTGTCAGAAGTATAGCGTTCATTTTTGTCATAGGATTGTTTTCCATAATCGCATCCTGTACAAAGGATAATGATGGAAAACCGGAATTCCGGAGAGTAGTTATTCTGTATTTTGCTGCAAATAACAATTTGAGCAGCTATGCTGCGAGTAATATTGAAAATCTGAAACAGGGTTTTCTTCCGGAAGAGGAGAGCAGGAACATACTGCTTGTCTATTCTCACCTGTCAGGGGCGCTCCCTAAGCTTCTCAGACTCTATAAGGATGAAGCCGGGAAGATACATGAAGATGTTGTTGCAAATTATGAGAGTCAGAATTCAGCCACTCCGGAGGTTCTAAAAGACATGCTTAACAAGGTTAAGATTATTTTTCCGGCTGAGGAGTACGGATTAATTCTGTGGTCACATGGTACAGGTTGGCTCCCAAAGGGTTACTACGGAAATCCGGGCGGTTTCAATGTATTTATGCCAGACCCCTATGCTGGCCTGGTCAAGAGCTTTGCAGAGGATAGCGGAGTGGAAATGGAGATAACAGAACTCAAGGCAGCAATTCCCTACAATCTATCATTTATAATTTTCGACTGCTGCTTCATGGGAGGAATTGAGACCATTTATGAGCTTAAGGATAAATGCGACTATATAGTTGCTTCTCCAACTGAAATCCTTGCTACCGGATTTCCCTATGATCAGATTATAAGACCATTATTCGAGAGTACGGCTGATCTTACCGAGACTTGTCAACTTTACTTCGATTACTACAATAATATGAATGGAGTGTACAAATCTGCAACAATCTCAATATTTCAGACTGATAAACTGCAGAAACTGGCAGATGCATGTAAGACAGTCTTCAGCAACAACAGGTCGAAGATTTCCAAACTTAATATGAATACGATTCAGCCTTACTACAGGATGAATAAACATTGGTTCCATGATATAGATGATTTTATTGAGAGAATTGCCACACCAGCAGAGTATGCGACTTTTAAAGCAGCTCTTGAAGAGGCAGTTGTAGCCAAGTGGACAACCCCTTATTTTTTAGACCTCAAGATTGACACTTATTCTGGTTTAAGTACCTATATTCAAAATCCGGCAAATACCTATCTGGATAACTTTTATAAAGGTTACAAGTGGAACCTTCAAACAGAGATGATTAAATAACAAAAGTTGCACAGGCATTTTTTTTTTGTATCTTTGCAACCCTCTAAAAAAGTTAGCTTTTTTGGTGCAATGGGATCCGGAGTTCCGGATTGAGTAACACATTTTAAAATTATTTACATGAAGACATTTAAACTACAAGGTAAACCAAGAGAGGTTTCCAACAAACAGGCAACAAAAGTACTAAGAAGAAATTTTGACGTTCCATGTGTTTTGTACGGAAACGGAATTGAGAAAAATATTCTTTTCTCTGTTAATGCAAAAGAGCTGCAACAAATATCACATACTCCAAATTCATACATTGTTGAACTTGAAATAGCAGGTAAGAGTTATCTTTCTGTATTTCATGCTGCTCAATACCATCCTCTTACAGACGAGCCTCTTCATGTAGATTTTCTGGCAGTTACAGAAGACAAACCTGTATCAATAAATGTTCCTGTTATTATTACAGGTAATTCAGAGGGTGTTCGTGAGGGAGGTAAGCTGATCCTTACTACAAGAAAACTGAAGATCTGTGCAGAACTTAAGAACCTTCCCGATACTATTACAGTTGATATCACTGGCCTGAAAATGGGAAAAACAATAGTAGCTGGTGACCTTAAGTATGACAATATTCAGATTCTTACACCAAAGACCACTATCATTTGTGCCGTTAAGCTGACACGTGCCGCAATCGGTGCCGCTGCTGCTGCAACTACCAAGTAGTAATTAATTTATCGGGTATGAGCTATCTAATAGTCGGATTAGGAAACATCGGCATAGAATACGCGGATACTCGCCATAATATCGGATTTAATGTGTTGGATGCCTTGGCAAAGGCATCCAACATCTCTTTTAACAGCCAGCGTTATGGCTCAATAGCTGAATACCGGTTCAAAGGGAAAAGTTTTCTGCTGCTTAAGCCGTCAACTTATATGAACTTAAGTGGCAAGGCAGTTAACTACTGGTTACAAGCAGAGAAGATCCCGGTAGAAAACATGCTCGTTGTGGTTGACGACCTTGCATTGCCGCTGGGTACACTCAGAATGAGAAAGCAGGGGAGCGACGGAGGACACAACGGACTGAAGGATATCTCTGAAACATTGGGAACCAATAATTTTACTCGTCTTAGGATTGGAATTGGCGATAATTTCGGAAGGGGGCAACAGGTCGATTATGTTCTGGGAAAATGGAGAGAGGACGAGAGTAAGGAACTTCCTGCAATTTATGACAGGGCCATTGAGGCAATAAAATCGTTCGGAACAATCGGAACCGAGAGAACAATGAATTTTTTCAATACAAAATGAGCCGTCTGGACAAATATCTGTGGTCGATAAGGGTTTACAAGACAAGGGCCGATGCTACCGAAGCCTGCAAGGCCGGCCGTATAAAGGTGAACGATGTGGATGGCAAGGCATCCAGAGAGGTAAGGCCGAATGATGTTATTGAAGTCAGAAAGGCAAACATCCATTTCCGCTACAAGGTTGTGGCACCAATAGACAACCGCCAGCCGGCAAAACTGGTGGAACAGTATGCCCTAAACATTACACCTCAAGAGGAGCTTGACAAACTGAATGCTCCCCGTGAGACCATATTTCTTGTACGTGACCGTGGCACAGGGCGCCCTACTAAAAAAGAGAGAAGGGACCTGGATGATATGCTTGATAATCTGGACTACTAGTATTTTCCTGTAACCTCAAGCAGCTGACATTTCTCTGAAATCTTTTCAATAGAATACTCTCCCATATATGCAGGTACCAGAATTGTCTCTCCTTTTATAATATTTTCAGAAACTCCGTTCCCGTTTATCCGGGCCTCGCCCTCAGAGCAGATATAAATTATAAAACTATTGAAATCCTGACTGTCAAGTCTTTGTGTCTTAGAGAGGTTAATCTTTTCTATCTTGAAGTAATTGCAATCAACGAGAATCTCCCTCTCATTTTCACTCTTTTGTAAGGTTACTGAAGTTCCCTCTTTCACCTGGTATTTTTCATAATTGATGCAGTCAATTGCAAGGTCGAGGTGCATCTCACGTGCGGTGGCCGGATCATGTTCCCTTCCCCAGTCATAAACTCTGTAAGTTATGTCAGATACCTGTTGTATTTCAGCGACTAATATTCCTCCTGTAGCCGCATGAACAGTACCAGGCTCAATAAAGAAATAGTCACCCTTTTTAGGGTTGACAACATTAAGCACCTCTGTTACAGTATTGTCATTGCACTTGTTGTACAACTCAATTGCCGTAGTATCCCTGTTAAATCCCATATAGATTTTTGCTCCGGGATCAGCGTCAAGTATATACCAGAATTCTGTCTTTCCGTATGAGTTATGTCTCTCAATCGCAGTTTCATCATCGGGATGTACCTGCAGAGAGAGATTATCTTGAATGTCAAGAAATTTTATAAGTATAGGAAACTCGTTTCCAAATTTCTCATAAATAGCATCACCGACAAATTCTCCAAGATATGTCTCGATTATCTCATTAATATCGTTCCCCTTGAGAAAACCTGTTTGGGCCACAGAAATAACTCCCTGAACACCGCTTATCTCCCAGCTTTCACCAATCGGTTTGCTTCCGAGATGTTTTTTGTTCAGGTACTTTACGAGTGAAACTCCACCCCACACTCTCTCCTTTAAAATAGGATTAAATTTTACCGGATATAGGTTTGTCATATAATTTGTTCATTATTATTAAAATACAGATGGTGTAAATAAGTGCAGCCATTAAGGCAATATAGTAATAGACACCCGGAATGATATCATAGTAAGTAGCATCATCGGTGAGGTTCGGGAAAAAGACAGTTATAATATATGCAACGCCATTATTAATGAAATGGATGAAAATTGTTGTCCATAATGACCGGGTTCTCCAGTATATCCAACCCATAAGCACACCAATCAGAAATGCCGGAATTGCCTGCCATGGGTTCATATGAATTATGCCAAAGAAGGCCGCTGACCATATGATAGCTTTCATTGGAGAGTAATGGTTAAGAAGACCTCTCAGAATTATGCCCCTGCAGAAAATCTCTTCGAGAACAGGGGCAAATACCACCAACATAATCAGACTGCTAATTTTGTTTTCGGAGAAGGTCCTCATTAGTTCTTTCATGAAATCAGGCATCCCCATCCACATAGATAGTGGCTCAATGATTAAATTGAAAGCAAAAACCAGTGGAAAAATCAAAATAAAAGATAACGTAACACCCATCCTTCCAAAGCTTGGTTTATTAACGGGCAGAGGTTCCTTCTTCTCAGATAATTTCATGGAAAACACCATCCAAAGATAGGGTGGAATAAATATCAGGGGATATGCAATGATTTCCACCCAACCTGTTAATGAGGGAAAAGCCAGTCTAGTAACAATAGTGACCAAGCCACTGAGTAAAGAACCCCCTACAACTAAAAAGGCAACAAGTATCCAGCTCTCCTTAAGATCGGGCAGGTATGAATTGTATCGGTTAACCATTTCTATAAAAATAATTTAAAATAGGGGAGAGGGGTAAAGACCCTGCTTTGTCAAATCTCCGATCTTTGTAATAACAGAATCTCTGTCCTCTTTGAATGTCACACCGAACCATTGATCAGGTGTGTTGAGAACCTTGCAGCGCCCGCGGCCGCTTTTAAGAATAAGATTTACAACTGTAGGAATATAGAATTCAGCAGTAATCACACCTTCGTTTTTTCTTAGAAAGTCTTCAAAGAATTTCGATCCCTCTTTAAAAAGATCAGGAGTGAAACCCCACATGTTCATAGAGACAAGGTAAGAGCTGTTAACGATAACTATATCTCCATTCTGGTTTGTAGCATAAATTGTGTCGCCATCTTTAGCGATATTGTGATGTTCTTCAACAGATGTAAGGTAACAGCATTCATCAACCGTACAAAGACCTCTGGAAACCTTTCCGGATTCTGACAGTGTGTTGGATATATTAAAGCCTACCATACAATATTCTCCGGTTTTTCCCTCTTGTTGAGACAAAAATTTCCCAAGTACTGAGAACGAATTCTGACCATAATAGTCGTCAGCATTTATCACAGCAAAAGGTGTGTCTATCATATCCGCAGCTACAAGTACTGCATGACCGGTACCCCATGGTTTGGTGCGTTCGGGACTGACAGTATATCCGTTCGGGATCAAATCCAGCTCCTGTTCAACGAATCCGAATTCAATTGCACTCCCGTATCTCGAACGGATTCTCTCTTCAAATTCAGATCTGAAGCATTTACGGATTACAAAGACAACCTTACCGAAACCGGCTCTTATAGCGTCGTAGACAGAATAATCCATAATTGTCTCTCCGTTAGGTCCAACTCCGTCCAACTGTTTCAATCCTCCGTACCTGCTCCCCATACCTGCCGCCAGTACCAGTAATGTCGGTTTTATCATTTTGCGTGTTTTATTAAAGTATATAAGACAAAATTATTATTAATTTTGTCAAAATTACCATAAAGGAGGCAAAAAGAGATGTGGCAAAGGTTTTTAGAGTCAAAATTCTTTAAGATTATTAAGAACAAATTCCTTATAGTTGGAGTTGTCTTTGGCATCTGGATTACTTTTTTTGATAGTAACAGTTTGATAGACTGGGCAAAGGTCATGCTTAATATCAGTAAGCAGGAGGAACAGAAAAGATATTACAAACAAGAGATTGAGGCAACAGAAGAGAAGCTTCTGGAATTAGGATCCAATCTTGACAGTCTTGAGAAATTTGCAAGGGAGCAGTATTTTTTTCTTGAAGAGGGAGAGGATGTCTTTATAGTTCAGGAGAAGAAATAGTAAGGAGATCTCTCAGATCTGAGGAGTTATAAGTAGGTCCTCCATCACATGGTAATGATTTGTAGTTGTAAAAAAACTGATCTATGCCAAATACCATTGCACCCTCAATGTCATTGGCAAAATCATCTCCAACCATAATTGTCTCACTCTTAATTCCACCTATAGAATTCATTGCCCTTTTAAATATTATTGGCGACGGCTTATGTACCCCTTGTTCTTCTGATATCAGCACAGCATCAAAGAAATGGTCAATTCCTGAATTCTTGATTTTAGTATACTGAACCTCCTTGAACCCATTCGATATTAATGCCATCTTGGCACCTCTTTTACGAAGAGTTGTAAGAACTTCAAGAGCATAGGGCATAAGTATTTTCTGATCAGGCATCTCCTTAAGGTAGGCATCTCCGAACTCTTCTGCCAAAGCTCTGTTGTCTATGCCGTATTCAAGCAATGTAACATGAAATCTTTCTCCTCTCAGTCTCTCTTTGGATATGATCCCTTTTTCATATTCTGCCCATAGCTTGTGGTTTATCTGGTCATATTTCTGATAGAAGGTTTTTTTATCACCCACCTCAAGCTTAAACCGGTCAATAAGAGTTGAAATATTGTTCTCTGCATTGGCATCAAAGTCCCACAGTGTCCCGTCAAGATCAAAAAGAAAATAGTTGTATTTTTTTGGCACTGCTTACTTTGTATAATAGTCAATCATAGCTGATATTGCCTTAACACATACAGGGCAAAAACCAGGGGCCGTATTTGTCTTCATTTTGCAATCGGGACAAGGTCTGAAGATTCCCTTTGTCATATATCCTCCTCCCTCGTACAGACCAACTCCATCTTTTCCCATCATATCCTTCCACTTAGAATCAAAATTAACCTGTGTTGTAAGATTTGGTTCCCATGGTTCGGTTTTAAGGTTATAGAACTCTTCATAGGCAACTGCAGACGAATAGTACTCATCGCCCAGGCCGGCAAAACTATGACCGAACTCATGGACAAATACCGATGCCTCTGTAGGATGATCAGACATACTCAGTCCGTAAAAGTTATATATGCCCCCTCCTCCGTATTTATTAGTGTTTACAATTACATATATGGCATCACAAGCTGAGTTTGAAGCCAGTCTGGCAACCTCTCTCTGGTCTGGAGCAGTAAGGTATCGGTCAATCTGGAAGGTGTAGAAATTTGATGATGCAATTGTATTCTTCCAAATTCCCATATGAGGGATGTCGGTTCCGCTCTCCTTGGAGATGGATTCCACGGCCCATATATTAAAATCTTGCTTTCTTGATTTGTACGGTTCTACATTGAAGAGATACCCGGCAAACTTTGCTGCATCTGTCTTGAATTTTTCCATCTGTTCAGCAGTATATCCCTCTGCAATAAATACGATATCTACCTTTTTTGCCGGGTCGCCACTTACCAGAAGTGGTGTAACCGTAAAGTCATTCTCTTTTTCTGCGCTTATTGACTTGTCTTTGGGGTCAAGGTTGTAGCTGAATATCTCTGAGAATAGGCCGGTGCTCTTTACTCTTTCATAGAATACAACCTTAACAGGAACCTTTGGAAAAGGGATCCAGTATGAACTGGCAAATGCCCTTGGTGTTGTCTTGGATTCGGCTGTTGTTCTCCACTCCTGAAAAAGGGTGGAAAATCCCTTTGAGAAAATCACTTTTCCGGTAGAATCGAATAATTTATACTGATACTCTCCATAATTGAATGGGTATACCATATTTGTCCTGGAACCGCTCCAGAGTGCCTCCTTGTGAAGACCCCCAAGAAAAATTGACTGTTTTTTAGCATCTCCCGCAAATGTCAGGTCTATCCTGAGCCTCTCCTGTGTGAAATAATTATCATAGTTTATAGCTGACAATGAGCTTGTCTGAGAATATGAGGGAAGCAGTGTAATTAAGATAAAAGAAATAATTAACAGAACCTTTTTCATAAGTTGTAACTTTAAATACCTGTATAAGTGAATGGTGTGATTTTTGACAGCTCTTTTTTTATCTCGTCCGAAACATCCAGTTGTTTAATAAAATTACTGATTGTCTCACTGTCTATTGCCTTGTTGGTTCTGGTAAGGCTCTTCAGGGCTTCGTATGGATTCGGGTAATTCTCCCTTCTCAGTATCGTCTGAATACCCTCTGCCACTACTGCCCAGTTAGATTCAAGATCGGCATCAATGGCAGGTCTGTTAAGTATTAGCTTACCAAGGCCCTTTTCCAGTGATTTTATTGCAATTATACTGTGTGCCAAAGGG